>CAUVPF010000051.1:0-5804 GCA_963553645.1 uncultured Candidatus Saccharibacteria bacterium
CTGATACTATATATGAAATTTCACTAATTATTCGAAAGGATACAGTATGGCAGTAACAGACAGACTACCAGTCGCGGTGCATCAAGACCAGAATTCACTACCTCCCTATGCACGCCATGATTGGCATAATGAGACAAGAGCAAAGATGCAAACAAGAGAACTCCCAGGAAACCATTGGGATACCTTGGCGGACAGAGCCGATCAAGGTGCTGAAATCCCCAGTGATCCCACGGAGCGTAGCCAAATTGTTACTGACTGGTGGAGACAAGCGCTTACCAACAAAGAACGAGTTGGCATATCCGAAGAGGGCATCAATAACAGGGCGGGCAAAGGAGCGCTCGCTGTCATGGCAATACAAGAAGCGTTTAAGGAGCGGGCTACGCCTATGCATCCTGAAGAAAACCTAAATTCCTTTCTTGAACTGCTCAAGGAAAAGGTTAATACAGGCGAGGATTTCTCACTTATAACAGACTATAGACCAGAAGACCTCCTCAAAGAATTGGCGGAGACAGCCGGCCTTGATACTTCTTCGATACTCAAATGGCCATCTAAGATCATTATGCATGTTCGCCAACACGAAATAACTGTACAGGAGGGTTACGACCGGGCTGAACCTCTCTGGAGGCGAGCTCCCCAACACCAAGAGAATTAGTAGCTCGCGCTGAACGTGTTATAATACGATACATGTTTAACGACGCTGAAACGCTCATTTCTGGTGCCGCAGAAATTGTCATCATCCAGGCCGAAAACCCCGACGGCGATAGCCTGGGCTCTAGCTTGGCACTGGAGGAAGTGCTGAGCGATTTGGGCAAGACCGTGACGCTGTATTGTCCGGTCGATATCCCCAAATATCTGCGGTATATCCGCGGCTGGGACAGGGTAGTTGGCGATTTTCCGACCCGCGCTGACCTAGCTATCATCGTTGATACCAGCGCTGACATTTTGCTCAGTAAGGTCTTAGAAACGCCGGGCGCGCGGCACTTTTTGGAAACGCATCCGGTGCTAGTTATCGACCATCACACCGCCGAACCAACGCTGAGTTTTGAGCATACCATGCTCTCTGACACGGTGGTGGCTACCGGGGAATTACTATACCAATTGTTCACGCACGCCGGCTGGACCATCAACCAGCAGGCGGCCGAAAATCTCCTCATCGCCATTATGTCCGACAGTCTGGGCCTCACCACGCCAAACACCACCGCGGCAACCTTTCACGTGGCTGGTAAATTGACCGAGCTGGGCGCCTCCAATGCCGAAATTGAAGAACGGCGGCGCGAATTTATGAAGAAATCACCCGAGATCTTGGCATACAAAGGCAAGCTGATTGAGCGAATCGAATATTTGCTGGACGGGCAATTGGCGCTGGTGCACGTACCGTTTGAAGAAATTCAAGCCTACAGCGACGCCTATAACCCCGGTGCGCTGATCGGCGATGAGCTGCGGCTAGTCGAGGGCGTGGCGCTCAGCTGCGTCATCAAGACCTATCCTGACGGCAAACTAACCGCCCGCTTGCGCGGCAACTTACCGATCGCCGACACCGTGGCTGGCTACTTCGGCGGCGGCGGCCATCCGTATGCAGCTGGATTTCGCGTGTATGAGGATTATGACGAGATTGTGCGGGAACTGGTAGCAGCTACCGATAAAGCCTTACGAGAGGCAGAGCAGAGCTAGCCGCTCCTGATGGACATGATTATGAATCTATCCACCTTTCTTGAGATAATTACGGCCACCCCATGAACAATTATTCAAACATCCTATTCCCAAAAATTATCAATGAAGCATTTCCAATTCTCGATGGCGCTTCATACATTCGCCAGCTGGCGTCCCTCGTTCCGCTCTGTCCCGATACAGCGTTTCATCTGTTTACTCATAAGGGGCAGTATCTTGCGCTGGTAATGACAGACTATCCTGACCCGTTTTATCAGAGTGAGGAGCTCAAGCGGATTTCTGGCGAATATGAATTTGAGTTTATGCATATTATCAAGCCTTATGCCAACAACCAGAGTATTGAAATTCGTCCGAACGAAGACATGGATGACGGCTTTTTCGTTTCAGACCCGAATAGTTATTATCGGTATTATTTGGCGGCAATTCGGCAAAAACATGACCAGTAACCCTTCAATGGTTAACGAGGAAGAATGACCAATAAAAAATACCAACTATTTAACTTGCATACGCCAACACAAGATGCTATTATAGTAGTGCAAATAACCAAATAGGAGGGGTTTATGGGATTAAGCACCAAACTAAAGGTAACTCTTATTGCGACAGCTATAGTTGCTGGATCAACGCTCGGGACGGTTTTGTTGCCGAATCAGGCTGAAGCAAAACGGTTAACACTGAAATATGGCTATGCTGATAGGGCCACTTGCGAAAAAGCACGACGCAACTATAGGACAACAACCTGGTCAACGACAGGACCTTGCGGACCGTTTAAAGTCTACTATCCAAAAAGCAAGGTACACGGGACGCTGTGGGGCTTCTACATTAGATGGCGATATTGATCAGATAGCGCTTACTGCTTGTGATACATGTAGTTCATGAGCGGTACGGTGACTTATATCAGGCATTACGAGTTTGTAGTGCCTGATTTTTGTGAGCTGAGATTATCATGATAAAATAAAAGCAATGAAACTCTACAACACCCTCACTCGCCGTAAAGACAAACTGACGCCACTCGACGGACAAACGGTTCGCATGTATACCTGTGGGCTGACGGTGTATTCGCAGCCGCACATTGGCAACTGGGTCGGTTATATCTACTGGGATGTGTTGGTGCGGTTACTGCGCTGGCAGGATATCTCGGTTATTCGCACGCAGAATATCACCGACGTTGGGCATTTGACCAGTGATGATGATAATGGCGAGGATAAGATGGAGAAGGGCGCCCGCCGTGAGGGCAAGACCGCCTGGGATATCGCCGAACAGTACATTGCCATTGCCGAGCACGAGGCCTACGAAGTACTGAAACTGGTGCGACCCGACCATTTAGTCCGGGCAACGGACTACATCCAGCAGCAAATCAACTTTGCCCGCGGGCTAGACGAGAGGGGATTTTTGTACAAGATTGACGGCGACGGCATGTATTTTGATACGTCGCGGCTGCCGGATTATGGTAAATTGGCGCGGCTGGACGTGGCAGGCCTAGAAGCCGGCGCGCGGGTCAGCGTCGAGGGCAAGCGCAACATCACCGACTTCGCCGTCTGGAAATTTTCACCGACGGACACCAAGCGCGACATGGAATGGGACAGCCCATGGGGCGTCGGTTTTCCGGGCTGGCACTTGGAATGTTCAACAATTGCCCGGGAGACGCTGGGCGATAGTATTGATATTCACACCGGCGGCATCGACCACATTCCGGTGCATCACGTGAACGAAATCGCTCAGAGCGAGAGCTTGACTGGGCAGCAATTTGCCCACATCTGGCTGCACAATAACCACATCAAAGTTGATGGCCGCAAGATGAGTAAATCCCTGGGCAACATCATCACCCTTAGCGATATCACCGCCCGCGGCTTTAGCCCGATGGCCTTCAAGCTGGCGATTCTCAGCAAGCATTACCAGACCGAGGGGAATTTCACCTGGGAGATTCTGGAAGCAGCCCAGGCGCGGTTGGATCATTGGCGCGACTATGCGGCGCTGCGGCACCAGACGCACGACACACTGGATGATGACGATGAGAAAGATGAGCAGGAGGGCACGGTGTCGCTACTGGCAGCGCGGCAGGCGCTGATTGAAAAACTGAATGATGATTTAGATACGCCAGGAGCCTTGGCGCTGATTGACGAGGCGTTTTCACGGCTGGATCACGTGCCGCTGGAGAAAATTCACCGCGGCGGTTTACTGCAACTGATTGAAATTATTGACGAGGTTTTGGGCCTAGAGCTAATGGACGCCACGCCAGACATTGACGATGAAGCAAAGTGGCTCATCCTCCAGCGCCAGCAGGCTCGCCGCGCCAAGGACTGGCAGGCCGCCGACGACATTCGTGCTCAGCTCAACGAAAAGGGCATCGCGCTACGCGATACCCCATCTGGCCAAGTTTGGTCGTACTAGTAGCCGGTCACTTACTTACTCGGTCGACTTCGCCTCAGTAACTTTCTTGAGTACCTTTTTCAGTGGCACACTGCGCCGCGGCGGTTGTTTCTCGCGGTTGTGTGCTAGGTAGTCATCCATCAGCACCTTGAGCGACCCAGCGATCGGGATAGCCACCACACCACCAACTAGGCCACCAACATACAGCCCCACCGTCACCGCTACCAAAATTACCAGCGCCGACAGCTCGACTTTTTTGCCCTGAATGACCGGCGCGATAAAATTATTCTCAATCTGCTGATAGATCACGAAATAGACAAGATAGATGATACCTGCCGATATACTGTTGAGCATCAACATCAGGCCCACCACCACACCGGCGATCGTTGCTCCAAACATCGGGATTAGGCTGAGCAGGAACACTAGTAGAATTGTTGGCATCGCCAAGTTGGCCGCGATCTCTGGAATGAACCAGCTCATACCAAACACAAACGCCCCGGCGCACAGCGAACCGATCCCCGACACCGTCAGCTGCCCGACGATGTAGCCAGTCACCACGTTATAAATCTTGCCGACTAGCATCTTGTGATGGTCGCGCCGCTGTTCATCCCGATACAGTCGCCACAGCCGCTCCATCCATTCCTGACCTTCGAGCAGCATCAAGAATGTCAGCACCAAGACCAAAAAGGCCGACGCTAAAAATGACGCTAATGAGCCGATACTCCCGATGATATTTGCGCCAAAACTCGCCGCCCAGCCAGATGCCTGACCACGAATATTGTTCATCAGTGAATCAATTTGTGGCTGCAAACCATTCTGCTCGATAAAGCCCTTCAACCCATGCCATTGTTCATTAACACCATTAACCAGGCCAGGCAGCGTCTCGGCGAACTTAGCCGATTGTTGCACCAGCGGCGGTACCACGAACCAAATTACACTAGTCAAGATAATGATCAGCAGCATAAAGGCCAGCGCCGTTCCGCCTAGTCGGCTCTTGCCGGGTAGCCACGACGCCAACTTACGCACCGGCGCGTTCAGTGCCAGCGCTAGGAACAACGCCGTCCCGAGCACCATCAGTGCATCCCGCGCCGAATAAATCATCAACCCCGCCAGCCCAAAGCCGATGACCACCAGCCAGAACCGCACAAATGTTTTGGTGTCTATTTCAATGCGTACTTTCATAGCTAAATACCATTCTACACGTTACCAAGCAGCAGAACAAGATTATACACCACTTTATGAGCATTAATTACTATTCAGAATAACTTCATACGTATCAGGATGGAACGAGATACCAAGCCTATCTAGTTCATCCTTGTAGCGACAAACAAAATTAGGTCGATACCGAGCCGGCACGACATTGACCAATAACACCGGATCGACCTCACATTTAACTAACCTGGTAAACTCAGACATAATGAAATAATCAAGCTCATGATAATACTGCTCTCTTGCACTACTCTCAAACCGACTCAGCTTCTCCGGACTTACAGAGGGGCCGCCTTTCAGGGTCTGAATAACGTTTGTCATATCAACACCAACGTCATAAAGTATTTCAACTCCAACCTTATCCAAAAAATTGCTCGGGAAAGACCAGCTATCAGCCAGCTCCCCCCTCAGCCTATCTAAATATATTGCGTTTAGATCGGTAATTCCCAGCTCCTCAAGTGTCTCTTTAGCATCAACGATCTCCCCAAAGCTCATATATTTCAAAATCTCCTCTGGAGACTTCAACGCAAGGACTTGCCTTAAACTATCATTAGTGGAAT
>CAUVPF010000052.1:0-5630 GCA_963553645.1 uncultured Candidatus Saccharibacteria bacterium
CAGCAAAATCACCGCGCCATCGGGGCTACTAGCATTTTTTGACACATATGACGGCGAACTGGCGGCGCCGGATAATCCGACGTACGCCGTGCTGGATGTTTCGGGCATGAAAATTACGGCGACGACGTTGGAGAAAATATGGCCGGAATTATTTGCGGCGTATGGCCTGCGGCGGCTGAAGGGGTGCTTTATTAGTGACAACGGCGCACGCCAGCATATGGAGGCGACCGAGCATCAAATTCAGATAACTCATGCCAAGCCTGAGGAGGCGGCAAAAATTGTACTCATCGGCGAGCGGGCAGATGAAATCATGCGCGAAGCCCTAGCGGCGCAACTAATGATGTTTGGATAAGAAGTTCGCTTTCGTCGTTTCCGACTCATCAGCATAGACACGCATCTATGGAGCGAACTGACAAGCAGAGACTTTGACAGAGGTTCGCTGGAGACTGGCATCGCTACAGCATCTTGGCGATATTGATCGCCAAGTAGACTGCTGCTGCGGCGACAATGAGACTGAGCGCTATGACATTATACAGTGCATGCGCTGTCGTAGCCGCCACCGTAGCTATAATCTGGCTACGGTATTTGCGGTAGTACCACAAGTATACCAGCAAGAGACCGAAGCCAGTCACAGACAGGGCGATCCCTGCTGCGAAACTGTACCAGATATTTGTGACGTGCAGGAGTCCAAAGCATACACTAGCGCGTGCTCGTCCGCGCCAGCTCCACTTTTCGCTCCCGGAGCGAAAAGCTTGCTCCTCTAGTAGCGCGAAGAGCAATAGTATGTTGTATGCCTCGCTACTGGTGGCGCTGATGCTGTGAAAACGCTTCTGCGATGTCGTGTAGCTCGTGAAGTTTCCTATGAGAAAGACTCCCGTTACACCAACAACCCAGGCAGCTATCGTTGCCCATCCTGTGGGGAGGAAGGTCTCAAGACCGCGAGTTAGAAGGCTAACTGCGGACTGATTCAGTCCAGGGACGAATAGGAGTATCTTTACCGTGGCGATTGTCACGATAATCAATCCTGTTGCGATGGCAGTGAGCCATCGCCTGCCAAAGTACCCGGCATTTCCGATTTCGACAGCTAGTTTAGGCCAAACAGAAGTTGGCCTAGTGTCTCGGGGCATAGCTCTTCTGAAGAGCCATGCCATGGCCCCCTTTTGGGGCCGATGTACCACCATAAGATCTGGAGGATACATCTACATCACCTCTTTCAAAGGTCTGCGTGTCAAGCTACACTTTCGGACAAGGATGTACTCAACTCGTCAACAAAAGCTGATTTATATATCACTAATAGAACAAAATGTCAATGAAATTTAAGCAAAAATGTAGTATCATATGTCTTTTTGGTGCCCGGGGAGGTCTAGGTAGTCAGTGGCTTTTCGGCGAATTCCCCGCGCTTTATGCCATTGAGGGTGTAATTGCCAAAGTCTGTGCGGTGCAGCTTAGTGACGGTGTAGCCGAGGGCAGCAAAGGTACGGCGGATTTGGCGGTTGCGGCCTTCGCTCATCTGGACGATCCAGCGGTGGTCGTCACCCTCATGCTGACGTTCAAGTGTCAAGCGGCTCGGCCCGTCAGGCAGCTGCACGCCAAAGTCGTTGATCATTTGCCGGTGAAGTGGTTGGAGCGGTTGGTTGAGCGTCACGAGATAGCGCTTCATTTTATAAAACGATGGGTGTGTCATCTGGTGGGCAAAATCGCCGTCGTTGGTGAGGAGGATGAGCCCAGAACTGTCTTTGTCGAGGCGACCGACGGGTTTGAGGTGATGGAGGCCGGTCGGCAATAATTCGTAAATAGTCGGCACGCCGCCCTGGGAAGCGCGCGAACAGAGGTAGCCGACGGGTTTATGGAGGAGGATGAGTTGGTGGGTTTGGGCGGTGAGCGGTTTGTTGCCGTGGCGAATGATGTCGGTGGTGGTGACGCGTTGGCCGAGTTTGGCGGGCTGGTCATTCACCGTGACCGTGCCCTGCTCGATCAGCTCGTCAGCCTGGCGGCGTGACACACCAAGCGCCAGCGCCACGAATTTGTTGAGGCGCTGGGCGGATGAATCGGTAGAATCTGATGTTTGCGTCGGTGTCGTCATATCAGGAGACTACTGGCGGTTGCGGTGGAAAGGCGTTGGCTGGTCGCTGGGGCGTTACTGGTCCTGCCGTAGGTGGTAAGTCTCCCCCGGGGGTTGAGGTCTGCTCTGGCTCGGGTGCTAGAGTTGACGCCGGGTCGGCTGGCATTGGTGTTGGGCTTGGCAGAGTGAATGGTATATCGTCATCTTCTGGCTGAGGTGATGCTGCGCTGGCTAACTCGGCCTCAATGGCAGCGCCAGCATCAAGTGGCTGGTTATCAGTTGGTGTCGGTAGTGGCTCGAGTGCATCCAGCGTCAGGTCGCCGTGCGGCTCGGCCATAGCATCAGGTGTCGGCAGTGCAAAGTCATCCGAATCTGGCGTTAGCTGCGGTGATGACTGTATAGATTCAAGTTGGTCGCTAAGCTCCTGCTCCATCATCTTGGACATGTCTGGCTGCGGCTCTTGGCTCAGTGGTTGGATCACCCGCTCGCCAAGACTGGTTGGTCGCGGTGACGGTGACGAAAATGGTGCTGGGTTATCGGTCATTGACGGGGTCAAATTGTCCGGAGTATCTTGAGCGGGTGTGATGGCTGAAGCATCCTGAGTTGGTGGAGTTACTGGTGCGGTCGGTGCCGGGGTGACAACGTGTGTTGCGATTGGCTCAGCGAATTTATCGCTTTCGAGAACTGTGCGCTGCTCGACGGGAACAGCAGAAATTTCATCTAAAAACTGTCGAGCCTGCGCGTCGGCGGCTGCTATCTCTGCCGGTGATGGCAAGGTAGCTGCCGGAGCGTCTTGCTGAGTGGCTGGTGCCGCTAATGGTGCGTTGGCTGCCACGGGTTCTGCGGCCGGAGCTGATTCGACTGGTGCGGCCGCTGGCGCGTCACCGAGTACTTCGTGGACCGTGCGCACCACGTCTTCGATGCCGACTTGCGACTTGACAAGGTAGCGATCAGCACCGAGAGCTTCGCCACGTTGCCGTTGGTCTTCGGATGACAGCGCGGTCATCATGATGACTTTGACGTCACGTGTCTCGGTGGTCGAGCGCAAGATATCCAGCATGTCAAAGCCGGAAATCTTGGGCATCATCACATCGCTGACGATCAAGGCCGGGCGTTCTTTGATAGCCATAGCCAAAGCCTCTTCACCGTCGCCCGCCGAAACGATGTCGTAGCCCTCAGCTAGTAACCTGACGCCGTAAATCTCGCGTAGGCTTTTGTCGTCTTCTACTAGTAAAATCTTTGTCATAACTACCCCTACTATACCGAAGTTTGCGCCAAAATACTATAGTGGTTATGGTTTTTGTTGGGCAGTAGCTGGCTCTGGGGTAGCGAGTGGTGTTGATGGCGTGGACATAGCGGTTGGCTCAGGCGGTGTGGATGTGGCAAGAGGCTCGGGGGTTGGGTTGGGCGGTGTGGATGGCATGGCGGCCGCGGGGATGGTTGGCTCAGTTGGTGGTGCAGGCATTGGCGGTAGCGGGCTAAAGTTGGGCGGCGGTACGGCTGGCGCGGCAGGCTTGGTTAGGACGGTGTTAGCAGCGTCTGGCTGTGTGGCGTTGATCGGGATGGTTGGCTGGACGGCGACGGCGACTGGTGGCTCGGTCGCAAGCGGTGGAATAACGGGTACGGGTGCAGCTGGCAATTGGCGCATCGCCTCGTCGGTTCGGGTGCGAGGAATCTCGAGAAAGAAAGTGCTCCCCTTGCGGTATTCGCTGATGACGAATAGGCGGCCAGACATCGCTTCGGCGAGGCGGCGACTGAGATACAGGCCGAGGCCGGTACCGCCGATCTCGCGAGTATCGGAATTATCGACGCGGTAGAACTTTTGAAAGAGGTGTGGCAGGTCTTCGGCGGGGATACCGATGCCGCTATCTTGGACGCTGATAGTGATCGTTTTGTCATCGCCAGTAATGTCCACGACTACTTCCCCGTCGGGTGTGTACTTGATGGCGTTTTCGATCAAATTTGAGACAACTTCGCGGAGGTGATCGGCGTCGACGTTGGCATAGTAGGCTGGCTGGATGGTGGCTGCGGCGTCCGGACGGAAGGTGCAGACGAGGCCTTTTTCGGCGGCACGCGGTGCCAGGCCTTCAAAAATCTCGCCGACAAAGGTAGTGATATTGATAATCTGTGGCTCGTTCTTGAGGCGTCCGTCTTCGGCACGGCTGATATCCAGCAGGTCTTGGAACAGTCGGCCGAGGTGCTGGGCCGAGGCATGGGCCTTGGTGATGAAATCGCGCGCCTTGTCATCGATGTGGGCGGTGGCTGGGTTGAGCGCCAGGCCGAGATAGCCCTCGATGGAGGCGACAGGAGTGCGCATTTCGTGGCTGGCGGTAGAGATGAATTCGGCTTGCTGGCGCTCCTCGGCTTTCTCCTTGGTGATGTCGCGAAAGACGACGATGATACCCTCGCTATCTTTACCGACTGGCGAGGCGACGATGGAGACGAGGATTTGCTTGTCCGAGGCGGTGCGGAGGAGTAATTTGTCGGAGTGCGCCGGCCGATTATTGATCAGTGATTGCATGACCGGGTTTTCGGTGACGGTGACGTCTTTGCCGTCGGCGGTGACTAGTTGGATGACGCTTTGCCACTTAAGGCCGAGGGCGTCACCTTGGTTCCAGCCAATGATGCGCTGGGCTGAGGGGTTAATTAGCTCGATATTACCCTCGCGCGAGATAGCCAGTACGCCGTCGTCGATGGTATTGATGACGATGTCAGAGGTGCCTTCGGCGGTGGATAGCTTGGTGCGAAGTTCAGAGATGTCGCCGAGCTTGCTGACGCGCGGCTGATGTCGCCAGATGATAAAGCCAAGAGCTAGTGGTGCTAGGCTAAAAAATAGGGCGCCGATCGTGGCGACCAGGCTGGCGTGCTGGGTGAACGCGGCGGTGATGATGGCGATGATGACGAGGGTGCCGATACCGAGGACCACGGGTCCACCGAAGAAACCGGTAAACACTGCAGCGCTGAGCCAAGCGGCGGCGAATGGCGAGGCGAGAAACCCGCTGGTGGCAACCAGCGAGCCAACGGCAAGGATAATCAAGCCATAGACAGCGATGGATACGGCGGTGATGGCTTGTCGTGGTAGCCACAGACAGAGGATGAGCGCGGTGAGGCTAACAAGAGCGCTGATAGCGGCGGCGAGGTCAGTGATGGCTTCGCCGATGGGTAGCCGGTAGCCGGTCGGGATAAAACGCGCCCAAGCATAGAGGAGGACGATGACCAGCCCGACGAACAGGGCCGCCTCGCATAGTCGCCGCAGCCAAAATCGCGACAATTCACCGACCTGCGAAATATCCCCCGCCCACTTCATACTTGTATTATAGACCGAGACGGGCGAAAATGGTAGCCGTGTTACATTATGAGTTGGCATGGTAAGCGGCGGCGTGCATCAGCCGCCGAGGGACTCAGCCCTTCCCTAAAGCTTTGTTACCATTTCTATTTCACGAGCAGTAAGACCATATTTTTCATAGAACGCTATGGCGCGCCGGTTGCTGCTTAGTACTTTTAACTGTAAGGTATCGCAATTTTTACTCTGGAAATAGCGCTTCATTTCATCCAGCAAGGCTCGCCC
>CAUVPF010000053.1:0-5628 GCA_963553645.1 uncultured Candidatus Saccharibacteria bacterium
ACGTCAATGTAAATAACATCTTTATTCATCTATATTTTGAGTAATCGGTTAACTTTATCCATCAAGCCATGAGCGTCTTGATTACTTACCATTGTATCATACCCAACCCGCAGCAGACCCATTACCGTGATAAATGTGTGATCCGTGATATCGCCAGTTGTATCAGTGATACCGACGACATCAGAGGGCTTGATGTGCTGAATTGTTGGCCTTTTCGTAAATGGTAGTTCCTTGTACCATGGCTGACTAGCCAGTGCATCAACGAGCTGCTGCAAGCTCGCACCACCGCCACACAGCAAGATCCGGTTCGGTAAATGATCGACACTGTCAAAATCACCGAGCGCCAGCTCAACACCCGACAGCCATACCTCAAGGGTTTTATCAATCGCTTCGTCAAGTTTGCGCTTGAGGGTTGGCTTGATATATTCCTTATCAGCATTTACCTTCAACTTTTCCGCCTCTTTGTAGCCTAGGTCAAGATCCGTCGCAATCATCCGCGTAAAGCTCCGTCCACCGATGCCAAACATCTTGGTGCCCTCGACGCCGCCGTCATTGACGACCGCAATATCAGTCGTGCCGCCACCGCAGTCGATCAAGATCGCCGTAAAATTAGAATTCGCATCTGTACCGAGCACACTTCGGCTGACTGCAAACGGTTCGGCCGCCACAGCGATTAGCTCCAGCGCTAACTCGTCAGCCACCTTTTCCAACGCCCCGATATGCACCATTGGCGCAAATGCTGTATAAATCTGTACCGCCACGTCCCGCCCCTGAAAACCGATCGGGTTTGACACCTTGTAGCCATCAATATGAATACTGACCAGTGCTGAATTAACCAGCTTTACCTCGACGTCCTCATTGCCAGTTTCCAGCGCAATCTGCGCCTGTGCCTTGCCCTGTGCTCGTTCCTGCACCTTCTCGATGATGAATTCCATTTCGGCAACATCCAGCGGTTTATCGGGCTGCGGCCGGCGATAGCGAATGGTGTTAGTCACACCCTTGACCAGCTCACCGGCGATACCGATGATTACCCGCTTGGCCTGAACGCCAGCCTTATCCTCAGCCTCGGTCAGCGCCGCCTCACAATTAGTCACCACACCAGCGATATCAGCGATCGCACCCTGGTGCATGTCGCCCAGATTCTGCTGCGCCCGACCAACTCCGATAATCTCGATATCATCATCCTTGATCTCGGCGATCAGCGCCTTAATATACTCCGTACCGATGTCGAGACCGACGAGGTACTGGTGTTCATCTTTGTCTGTCTTCTTGAAAAGCCTATCTAACACCATAGTCTTTATGATTATATACCATTTGGGTGTGGATTGGCTAGTTTTTTACGAGGATAATTAACCAGCCTCAGTCAAGTATCGCCTTAATACGCCGAATCCCAGCAGCGCTGGCCTCTTCTTTGGTAATTGTAAAGCGTTTGCCACCCTCGGCCAAGACGCCAGTGTGTTCGACGTGCGGACCACCACAAACTTCAAAACTAATGACATTGTCGCCCTCGCCGATGGAATAGACTTTGACTTCATCGCCGTAGCGTTCGCCAAAGGCACCAATTGCACCCATGTTTAGCGCCTCGTCAGTCGGATAGATAGCAAAGCTGACTGGTAAATCAGCATCGATCCAGGCATTGACTTGATCCTCCACCGCCTGTTTTTCCTCTAGTGTCAATTTATCGTGGTTGAAATCAAAACGCAAGCGCTCAGCGGTGATATTACTGCCGTGCTGCCGCAAATCCGGCGCACCGAGAACTTTACGTAGCGCCGCTCCCAATAGGTGCGTTGCTGTGTGATACTTGAGATGAATTGGATCGTGTCCTTCAAGACCGCCGCTAAATTGCCCTTTGCGCGCCGTCTTGGAGCGTTGGCGCTGCTCGGCCATCTTAGCATCAAATGATTGTTTTATGTGCTCATTGCTCCATGGATTCATGACGATATAGCCTAAATTCTCAAGATGCTTTTTTTCTTGAACAAGCATTTCATATCCAAGTTCATACGGATAGCCATGCGTGTCGTACATGGTAAAAAGTAACTGCCCTAAGAATTCAGGCTGCAAAACATCAATTGACGACCCTTTGTGTGTTGCCGGGTCATCAATGACAATCTTCTTCGAAAAACGAGCTAATTCATTGCGCAAAAAAGTCGACCCTTTACGCAGCGTCTGACGAAAGGCTTTTTCTTCCTTGACCAACACAGCGACAATCTGCTCGCGATTCTCTTTAACCTCTGGAAAATCTGCTTCATATAAATTGGCAATCACTGGCACAACCTCCTCGAGGAAATTCTGCTCAATGCCAAGATCAAAACTATAGCGAATCGCTCGGCGCAGCAAACGGCGCATCACATAGCCCTGCTCCTTGTTACTTGGCACACAACCATCAACCGCCAAAAATGTCGCCGCTCGCAAATGGTCGGCTATGACGCGCATGCTCTCCAGATTATCCTCATACGATTTGCCGCTCAATTGTTGCAACTTTTCAATGATTGGCCACATCAAGCTAATTTTGAAAACATCTGGACTATCAATCGCCGCAGCAGCGATTCGCTCCAAGCCTGAACCATGATCAATATTTGGTTTTTCTAATGGCTCAAACACGCCATCCGCCACCTTTTTATAGGCCATAAAGACATTGTTACCAATCTCCATAAAGCGACCGCAGTCACAGTTTGGATGACAATGCTCACCAAAGCTTTTATCGTGCTCAACTGAGGTAAACTCGTAAAACATTTCACTGTCTGGACCACACGGATCGCCCACGGGCGTACTCTCTGGCCCGCCGTTACGACTCCACCAGTTTTTGCTGCCATCATAGTAAAAAATCCGCTCACCCGGTTTAATACCGCGCGCATAGCCAGCTTCTTCTGAACCGATATCGGCTTGACCGCTACTCAAGCCTGCTTTTTCATATAGCTCCGCCCAAATTTCCGCTGCCTCAGTGTCTTTCGGGATATTATAGCGCTCATCACCGATGTAACAGGTGACATAAACGCGGTTCATGTCTAGTCCAACCTCTTCGGACAGGAATTGCCACATCCAATTGATCTGCTCTTGTTTGAAATAATCGCCCAAACTCCAGTTGCCTAGCATCTCAAAAAAGGTCGTGTGGCGGTTATCACCAATGTCATCGATATCTTGGGCGCGCAAACATGTCTGCGAGTCAGTGATTCGCTTACCACCAGGGTGCGGCTCACCAAGTAGATACGGGATCATTGGCTGCATGCCCGATCCAGTAAACAATGTTGTCGGATCATCGGTCAGAATTAGCGGTGCGCGCTTGATGACTGCGTGAGCCTGTTTTTTATAAAAATCGAGGTATTTGAAACGAATTTCTTGAGCATTCATAGGGACTATTATAGCATAGCCACCCCTCATGCAACTGACCTTTGATGTCCCGCTTCACTACAGTCAGAAGCAGTGAGTATGCCCTAGGCTAACGATCACCTTGTTGACGCCACCTTGCCAGCAGGAGTGCACCACCACCAAATGTTGCTACTGTACCAATTACGGCTATTAGCGTGGTACTCTCACCGGTGTCGCTCAGTCTAGTCGATGACACATGAGGCTTCTTGTGCTCACTTTCGGATGCTCTCGGCTGGGCTTTACGAGCGTTAATTTGCGCCTGACCGATAGCGTTTGCTAGCGCGTCAGCCCTTGCTCGAACCTCTTCGACGGATGGATTTACTGCATCATTGACGGCTTTTGCGTCAAGTAGGGCTTGTTTTACCGCTGGGTCGTCCTGTACATATTGGGGTTGAGTTCCCACGCTGTTAATTACATTTTGTACGGGCTGCTTATCTGTGGTAAGCGCAGCGATTGCCGCCGCCAACTGCTGGTTCGCATTATCAATCTGCGCCTGAGAGGCATTTGCATCACCTAACAGTACTTGCGCATTCGCCTTCGCAGTATTAAAGTCATTCATCTTAGTATCATTTAACTTACCATCGATTGTTTGTGGATTATTTCGCGGTCCAGCGTTGACTGAAGGTCGGCCTTCTTGGTGTTATATTCCTGCTTCAACTGATCAAGTTCACCCTGAAGAGCACTCTTCTTGTCAAGATCTTGCAGGGCATTGATTTTTGCCTGAGCATCCGCAAAACTACTTGGTGTTTTCTGAGCCTTTGCGGTGTCTAGTGCTGTGTTTGCTGTAGCTTGACGCACCTGCTCGGCAGCTTTTGCCGTGTTAATTGCATTATTGAGATTCTGAATAGCATTTTTTACATCTATCAATGATGGGTTGGGGTTGAGTATGAGTGCGTTAGCGGCATTTACTGCATTCGTTACCGCAGTATCATCCTTAACATAGCCAGGCTGAGCCCCTACGCCAGCAACGGCATTCTTGAGCGGAGTCTTATCGACACGCAAATTCTTAATAGCCTGGTCAAGATTGCCATAAGCCTGGTCAATCTCCTGTTGCGTTGCTGCATTATTTGCTATTACGTCTTCTGCCGCTTTACGCTTATCTTTCACGGCTTGGATAGTTTCAGCCGTGTAGCCATCTAGCGAGGCGTCTGTGGTATTTGCAACAAGATTCTGAGCAGCAGTAGCTGTGGTGATTTCAATGTCACGACTAACCGTAGCAGCATTACCCTGATTATCGGCAGCCGTATATGTTAGCGTATACTTCCCGCGTGATGGATTTGCTGAATTTAGATTAATGGCTGCTGCATTATTTGTAACCCCAGCTGCACTCAAGCCGCTACCGCCCGGATTATCAGTCGCGGTTACGTCGTTAATGTTAATGGCCACACCTTCACGCGAAACAATCTTTGCCGGAGCCGCAGGATTAAAGGTTGGCGCAATGGTATCTTTTGGTGGCAAATTATAGTTAACTGTTAGCGTCCCCGAGAATGGACGATTTGTCACATGACCTTTACTAAATTCTTTTTGCCAGCGGATGTTAACTTTATTTCTACCATATAGATCAACGAGTTTGACATGAGTACCGTTCGGATTTAAACTACCATCCGGATTGGCATTTTTAACATTAGCCGTCTCTACTACTGGGATAACCTCGTTATTAACACCACGCACTGGATTTTCAAAAACTGGATTGGCATTAGTATTAATTGTATGTAGCTGATCACTAAAAGTTGACCAGCGCTGCAGGGTGGCAAAACCCTCTTTTAGCATATCATTGAGATTTAAAACGTTATTGCCAGCTGTCATCAGTGTTTCAAGTACTGGTGCGTTCTTTAACACTGCAAAATCAGCACCGGTAAGCTTAGTAGCATTGGCGTTTATCAAGACAAGCTTCGGTGCATTCGCCAGTGGAGTTAAATCCAGCTTAGTTGGCGAAAGCGTATTGTTAAAATGCAGTTCTTGCAAATTAGCAATCTGCGCAGCAGGTGCAAGATTCGAAACTTTAGTCAATGGAAAGCGCAAGTCCCTCAACTTTGGAGCATTCGCAAGTGGTGAGATATCAGTCAGATTCGGTGACCGATCAAGAGTAAGCTTTTTCAGATTAGAAATTGACGCTAACGGAGTTAGATCAGTTGTGGGATTTTGACCAATATTTAGCTCTTCTAGCTTACCAAGATCACGCAGCGGTGCAAAGTTTGTAACTTGGTTATTGATCATATCTAGCCGAACAGCATTAACTAAAAACTGCAGGCCTTCAATATT
>CAUVPF010000054.1:0-5513 GCA_963553645.1 uncultured Candidatus Saccharibacteria bacterium
TACGTGATAACGGCACGGTGCGAGACCTTGATACATTAGTGCAAAGCACAGATAAGACTGTCGTGAGGAGTTGTCGGCAGGAAATTACCGATGCTGTCGGTGATAAGATGGTAATTTCAACCTTTGGGCTTAATCCATACGAAAAAAATCGCCGTGGTATATTTGACTTTGTTGGTGACCGTTATGTTGATAATGAAGGTCGTCTATATTGGCGCCTAGGCGGTATTGAGACGGAAATTCCTCCGCAAAACAGTGTGCGATGGCTCATAGAAAGGGGTAGCAATCCAGAAACTCCCCCAGAAAGTCTTGAGCAATGGCTTGTGAAGAGAGATGGTAATATAGTAAGTGCTATCCTTAATCCAGTGGCTCAGCTGGGAGCATACTTGAACCGTTCAGCCACTGGTGTGCGTCCAAAAGATGAAGAAAAAGTTGCGGCGTTGACAAGCATTATTATGCCAAACGGTAAAATTTCAGATGTTCCAGCGGCTTATCGTGAACAGCATCTCGCATTTTTGGAGCAATCTCAAAAAGTTGCCGCAGCTAGAAAAAAGTTAGGCTGGTTTGGGCTAAAGGCTGGATTGCTATCATTCCTTGAGCGTCAAGAGTGGGCAGTGCGGCTCGCTCAAGGCGAACTGGATGGGGCACTCAGTGGTTTTGTCGGCAAGACGTGATCGCTTGATATAATGGTAGCTGTGAATCAACGGTTGCAGCAAAAACTCAAAACCCTGCCCCGCACTCCCGGTGTCTATTTTCATAAGTCAGCCAGCGGTGAGATTATTTATGTGGGCAAGGCGGCGGTGCTGAAAAACCGCGTGCGCCAGTATTTTCAGGATTCGCGCGGGCGGGACAATAAAACCATGGCGTTGGTGGCGGAAATTGCTGATACTGATTGGATTGAGACCGAGAGCGAAGTTGATGCCTTGTTCCTTGAAAGCGAAATGGTCAAACGCTATATGCCGCGTTACAACGTACTGCTGCGCGATGATAAATCGCAGATGTACGTGCGAATCGACATGAAAAGCGAGTGGCCGACCGTCGGTTTTACGCGTAATCCCGCGGATGATGGGGCGGAATATGTTGGTCCGTTCTACAACGGCTTTGCTTTGAAAAAAGCGCTGCGCTACTTGCGGCGGATATTTCCCTATTTGACCAGGCAGCGCCGTCCAGGACAATCGAAATTGGATGAAGATTTGGGCTTGAGCCCGCGGCTTAGTGATGGGTCAGATACCTATAAAGCCAGTTTGCGCAAGCTCATCAGCTATATCAAAGGCAACTGTAAAGCCATCGCCGCCGAGCTGGAGCGCGACATGAAAACGGCGGCTGGGCTGCATGATTTTGAGCGGGCGGCTGATCTTCGCAATAAGCTCAGCGCCATGCAGGAGTTGCAGCGGCGGGTTTGTTTTGGCGACAAAGAATTCTTGGATATTTCTAAGGACAAGGCGCTGGCTGATTTGGCGAAATTGCTCGGTCTAAAAGGTATTCCAGCGCGCATCGAGGGTTATGACATTTCGCATATGAGCGGGCGGCAAGTCGTCTCTAGTATGGTGGTGTTTACCAATGGCGCGAGCGACCGGGCGGAGTACCGCAAATTCAAAGTCAGTGAGAAAAATGATGACACCGGCAATATGTATCAGACGATTTTTCGCCGGCTGAGCGAGCGTCATCTAAAAAGCTGGGGCCGTCCTGATCTGCTGCTTATTGACGGCGGTAAAGGTCAGCTGGCGGCGGCTATCAAAGCGCGTGATGAGCGTGGCGTCACTGTGCCGATCATCAGCATCGCCAAGCGCGAGGAAGAACTGCTAGTACACAAGACTGGTTCGCAGATTGATACCACGTTTATTGAGCATATTCAGTCGCAGCCACGGGCGGACATCGCTATTCACGAAGACGGTGAGGTTTACGTGGTGAATTTACACCCAAGTCAGCGCAATGCTGGCTCGCATTCAAAAAACTTACGGGCTAGTACTGAGCAGAATTATAAAGAACATCCTGGGACAGAGAATAGTACTTTCGCGACTACCGACATTGTCAAACTGTTCCAGCGCATCCGCGACGAGTCGCACCGCTTTGCCGTGAGTTACCACACCGCGCTCAAACGCCAGCAACAAACGAAAAACCAGCTGGAGGAAATCCCTGGTGTAGGGCCAAAAACCCGCGCGAAATTGCTGAAAAAGTTTGGCAGCATCAGCCGTATACAGAATGCCTCACTCGCTGATCTGGAAAAAATCGTCGGTAAAGAGCTAGCGAAAAAGATTATGCTTATGCTATCATCATAGATATGATACAAAAGCATGGATTTACCATCATAGAAATATTAATTGTCATTACGGTCATCGGCATCTTGGCGGGTATCGGCCTGGTTAGCTATAATGGCTGGCGTAAAGAGACGGTACGTAAAGCCATAACATCAGATCTACAGAATGCACTATCAGCGGCAGAGCAGGAAAAAAACTTCAAAGGGTCATATCCGACGACACTCCCCCAGTCATTCAAGAGCGGTTCACCAGACATTGTGGTTACCGTACGAACAATTCCACCATCTGGTTCGACACCAGCTGCGATCTGTATTGAGGGGGTAAATAGCCAGCAGCACCTCCAGATGCATATCAAAAGTACCGAGCGCAAGGTAGTCGACGGTGCCTGTTAGCACTATGATATAATAAAGAGCGGTCATGAGACGACAATTTGCAATATTTTTTGTTAGGTGGGTACTGAATTCTGTTGGTATCTGGGTGGCGGTGCGGCTACTTGGGACGAGTGAACCGGTGGTCGAGACGGCGGCAACATTTGTCATTGCTGGCTTAATTTTTTCGATCGTCAACTCTATCTTAAAGCCGATTGTTGTCATTTTGTCACTGCCAGCGATCTTACTCACGCTCGGCTTATTCACGCTGGTGGTTAATGGTATCATGGTCTATATATCATTGGCACTGGCGCCGGGATTATCCATGAGTTTTGGCTCGTCGATTCTTGCCGGAATCATACTCAGTCTGGTAAACTATATAGTAAGTAGCGCCTTTGTTATCAAGCCGGCGCCAGAATAAAGGAGAAAGCATGTCACTTGATACTATTTTGCCGTATGTTACATTAGGATCAGCCATTTTGATGATCATTGCTATACTGTTGCAGCAGCGTGGCGCTAGCCTGGGTGCAGGATTTGGCTCATCAGGTGAACTGTTCACCACACGACGAGGCTTTGACAAGAACTTGTTTGATGTGACCATTGTGTTTGCTGTCGTGTTCGTACTGTCGATACTGGCAAGTATGGTACTGCCGAGTCTGAAAGGCTAGGAGCACGTCTTGGATACAAAAAAATCATCTTGGAAGAAATTTCTGCGGCTCGACTTCGCGACAAAAGATCTCGATGGACAGGCTCAGAACTTAACCAAGACGACCTTGCGTCACGCACATACATTTATTTCCTCGCGTCTCGAACACTTGGCTGGAGTTAAGCGGCATGTCTTGGGGTGGATTTTTCTGGTCATTCTGTTGATTACGGTGAGTATGGTGCAGTGGCTGTCCTTTCGTGAGCTGTATGCTCATAATGCACCAGCTGGGGGTGGGTCATACTCAGAGGGTGTACTAGGACCGCTGGAGACGCTTAATCCAATTTTTGCTCGTAGTAGTGCCGAAAAATCAGCGGCCCGGCTGATGTTTGCGAGTCTTTATAACTATGACACAACCGGACACATCAAGGGCGACCTTGCCGAGTCGGTCACGGTCAACGAGGCCGAAACTGAATATACAGTCAAATTGCGCCACAATCTCAAGTGGTCAGACGGAGCACCACTGGATGCACGTGATGTGGTGTTTACCGTCAATTTACTCAAAGATGCGCGGACACAGTCAACAATTACTGGCTGGCAGTCGATCAGCGTCAAGCAGGTTGACGAGCGAACGGTGCAATTTACCCTGCCGGCCTCGTACGCACCATTCATGCACGCCCTCACCTTTCCGGTTCTGCCCCAGCACAGCCTCAGTGAAGTTAATCCGGCCGAGCTACGCGAGCATGGTTATGGTAAGTCACCCGTAACATCTGGGCCGTTTGCCATGCGGATTTTACAAAATGCCAATGCTGATGGGTC
Organism: uncultured Candidatus Saccharibacteria bacterium; assembly: GCA_963553645.1. GTDB lineage: Bacteria > Patescibacteriota > Saccharimonadia > Saccharimonadales > Saccharimonadaceae > Nanosynbacter. Next base: position 4,086 of record CAUVPF010000054.1, read on the forward strand.
AAAAAAAGTGCTTCATCTCGTGGCTAACTCGCAGTATCATCATGGTGCACCGAAGCTAGATCGTTTTCAGTTGTATGTATACCCAACGCGGGACGAGATCACCAAAGGTCTCAAGACGAGTGAAATTATGGCCACACCGGAGTTGTCGTACATGGCTCAGTCAGACCAGATCCGTCACATGTATGCCTCGCGGTCGTACGCTATTAACGATGGCGTCTACGCGCTGTTTAATACCCAAAGTGAGGTGGTGAGCTCACGTAAAGTTCGGCAAGCGCTGGTCCAGTCGATTCATACCCAGGCACTGCGCGAAAAGTTTGCTTTCGCTAAGAAGCCACTGCACGGCCCAATTATTGACAACCAAGTGGATGGGCAACTGGCTGGTCGCTTGCCGTATGATACAGAAGCGGCAAAAAAATTACTGGACGAAGAAGGATGGAAGGTAATCGGTAATCAGCGTAAAAAGGGCGAGCAGGTTTTGCAATTGTCGTTCGTGACGCTCAAGGGCTCTGATTTTGAAACTATTGCGCGTGAACTCGTAAAAGCTTGGCAGGAAACGCTGCATGTCACTGTTGATCTGCGGGTAGTTGATCCAAATGATGCCTCACAGAATGTCTTGCAGTCCGTCCTGCGGCCGCGCGGCTTTGATGTACTACTGTATGAGTTGGTGCTGGGCGGTGATGCCGATGTCTTTGCCTACTGGCATTCATCGCAGGCCAATCAAGGTGGGCTCAACTTTGCTAATTATAATAGTGCCGTGGCCGATGATGCTCTCGCCGCAGGTCGCACCAAGCAAAATGCCAAACAGCGAGTTAGTAAATATCAAGCGTTTACCAAGCATTGGCAGTCCGATGTGCCGGCCCTCGCGTTATATCAAGTACAGCTGGACTATATCCACCTGCGCTCTGTGTCAGCTCTCGGTGAATCAGTGCGGCTGGTGTATCCTACCGATCGATTTGCCGACATAATCTATTGGACAGTTCGCCAAGATTCAGTTTACAAAACACCGTAGTGTCAGGTATAATGATGACAGTCGTGCGGGCGTGGCGGAATTGGTAGACGCGCTAGCTTGAGGGGCTAGTGAGCATTGCGCTCGTGGAAGTTCAAGTCTTCTCGCTCGCACCAAACAGAGTTATTTTGATTTTTTACCATGACAAATTCGTCAGAAAATGATAAGCCTCAAGCCCGTCAGATTGTTAAAACGCTGGTTAATGTTATGGTAACAATTTGGCGGACATCACCGCGCGCTATTTTTATCCAAGCAGTTGGCGCGGTACTGACAGCGTCGTTGCCGCTCGCGATGACGTATTTTGCGGCGCTGACAACGACTGCGCTAGCCGAGGCATATACTGGCGGTGATCCGCGGCAGTTGTTTGCTTACGTGGTTATTACAGTGATACTTGGTGTGATCATGAGCTTTTGGGGAATTGT
>CAUVPF010000055.1:0-5496 GCA_963553645.1 uncultured Candidatus Saccharibacteria bacterium
ATTGCTGCCAAGATAGCGATGACCACGATCACGATCAAGAGCTCAACCAATGTGAAACCTTTAGTTTTGTTTGAAGAAATCATTTCTGATTTGCCCCCCCAAGTTATTTAGTATTAGTTATATGGTAACGGAAAACGTGCAGCAAGACTAGTGGTCTGTTGCTTAATTTTTGCGTATTCTGTCGGGTCATTTGCGGTTATTGCCGTAATGATCCACTTGGCAATTTGCTTGATCTCATTTTCTTTCATACCGCGCGTTGTCACTGCTGGTGTACCAAGGCGCAAGCCGCTTGGACGAAATGGTGGCAGGGTATCGTTCGGGATGGCGTTGGCGTTGGCGGTGATGCCGCTGGCCTCCAGCCGTTCCTGAGCGGTTTTACCGTCAATGCCGAAGCTGCCATAAACATCTGCCAGCACCAAGTGGTTACTGGTACCACCTGTTACCAATTTCAGGCCGCCGCGTTTCAGCTCATCTGCCAGCACGGCCGCATTCTTTACGATTTGCTGGGCGTACTCCGTGAATTCTGGGCGTAACGCCTCACCGAAGGCCACTGCCTTGGCGGCGATGGTATGCATGTGAGGGCCACCTTGAGTGCCAGGGAAAACTGCTCGGTCGATGAGCGTTGGCAGGTTTTCCAAAGTTTTTTCTGGCCGTTTCAACGGATTGCCGACGACACCTTTTGACAAAATCAAGCCGCCGCGCGGACCGCGCAGGGTTTTGTGCGTGGTAGTGGTGATAACATGAAAGCCGTAGTCAAACGGATTTTTAGCTACGCCGCCGACGATCAGTCCAGCGATGTGGCTCATATCCGCCATCAGCATGGCGCCGACTTCGCGTCCAATCTCGGCAAACTTGGCATAATCCAGCTCTCGTGGGTAGGCAGAAAATCCTGCCAAGATGATCTTTGGCCGATGCTTTAGTGCCAATTCACGAATTTCTTCATAGTCAATTTCGCCAGTCTCGACATCCTTGATGCCGTAGCGAACGAAATTGTATTCGCGGGCTGATCGGGTGACTGGTGCACCGTGGGTCAAATGTCCGCCGTGCGCCAAATCCATCGCCAGAATGGTGTCGCCTGGCTCACACCACGCATAATACACCGCCTCGTTGGCTTGGGCGCCAGAGTGCGGCTGGACATTGGCGTGATCAGCACCGAATAATTGCTTGGCGCGGTCAATCGCCAGCTGCTCAATTTGGTCAGTATTATGCTGCCCGCCATAGTACCGTCGGCCAGGGTAGCCCTCAGAGTATTTATTAGTAAAGACACTGCCCAATACTTTGAGTACGTCCGGTGAAACGTAGTTTTCGCTGGGGATGAGCTCCAGTCCCGTTTGCTGTCGCTTAATTTCTGCCGCAATTAAATCGGCGATCTGTGTATCTTGCACGATATTTCCTCCTTTTACCCCATTATAGCACTTTACAATATATATCATGTGTGATATATTGAAATCTATGAGTATGAATGATTATCTCCAAAAAATCGGTGTTATCATCAATGAAAATCGTAATCGCAAAGGCCTTACGCAGACACAACTAGCCGAAGCCATTGGCACATCACAGAGTGCCATCAATCGTATCGAGAACGGTGGTCAAAATATTAGTGTTGAAATGCTAGTGAGAATTAGTGATGTACTCAACTGTAGTATCGTTACGCTCAATCGTTCAGGTAAGATGAATTTTCGGGTACATGGCGGTAAAAAACTTTCTGGTGATATATCAGTCAAAACGAGCAAGAATGCAGCCGTGGGGCTGCTTTGTGCTAGCTTGCTAAACAAGGGAAAAACGACGCTGCACCATGTGGCGCGCATCGAGGAGGTTAATCGGATTATTGAGGTGCTCAACTCGATTGGTGTCAAAACCCGGTGGCTGCGAAAGAATGACCTGGAAATTATACCGCCGGCGCGGCTGAGGTTGGAGGACATGGACATCACGGCTGCCAAACGCACCCGTACGGTATTGATGTTCCTGGGTCCGCTGCTTCATCAATATGATGATTTTCGGTTGCCATTTGCCGGTGGCTGTAACCTTGGCAAGCGTACCGTGGAGCCACACTTGTCGGGGCTGAAGCACTTTGGGATGCGGGTGGATGCTGAGAGCGAATATTATCATGCGCGCGTCGAGCCAACAACGGGTGATCGGACAATTTTATTGACTGAACGCGGTGATACGGTAACAGAAAACGTTATTATGGCCGCAGCACTGTCGCCAGCCACGACTATCATTCGCAACGCTAGTCCAAACTACATGGTGCAGGACGTTTGTTTCTTCTTGCAGAAGTTGGGCGTAACTGTTGAGGGTATAGGCACAACGACACTGAAAATCACGGGCCGGTCGCATATCAATACGACGGTTAATTATTATCCGTCTGAAGACCCAATTGAGGCCATGAGCTTCATCGCGGCGGCCGTGGTAACAGATTCGGAAATTACGGTGCGTCGGGCGCCAATTGAATTTTTGGAAATTGAGCTAGCGACCTTGGCTGAAATGGGTCTGCAGTACGAACTGAGCAAGGAATATGCAGCCGACAATGGTCGCACTCGCCTGGTGGATATCACACTGAAATATTCCAAGCTGGTTGCGCCAAAAGACAAGATTCATGCATTGCCGTTCCCGGGGATTAACATGGACAATTTGCCGTTCTTGGGGCTAATTGCCACCATGGCTGAGGGTCGGACCTTGGTGCATGACTGGAGCTATGAAAATCGAGCGATTTATTTCACTGAACTAAGCAAGCTAAATGCACAAATTGAGCTGGTCGATCCACACCGGGTATATATCAGTGGTCCGACCAGGTGGAAGCCAGCGGATATTGTCGCACCACCAGCACTGAGGCCCTCAGTTGTCATACTGCTCGCAATGCTAGCGGCGCCGGGTGTGTCAGTGTTGCGTGACGTATATTCGATTAATCGTGGCTACGAAGAATTGGCTCAGCGGTTGAACTCACTAGGTGCTGAGATTGAGGTGGTCACTGAGTAATCAGTAGTGCTTGCTTTTAGCTTCTCTTGGTTTCGTGATGAGCGGGAAATAAGAACTTGAGATAGTCCTTAAGCATTCGAGCGCCTGATATTATCGGTAGATAGGCCGAGAGCTGACGATGGATGTGCTGCATCAGTAGCTCGTCACTGGCAACGATTTGCGCGGATCGCCGCATGTTAGCATAGAGCGAGGTGGTCTCGTCCTCTGGCCTCACGCCACTCACTTCGAGGCAGGCAATTGGTTTAATGTCAGCAACGCCGCCATCGCTGGTAGAGATAAGCAGCTTGAGATTGGCGATGTCTTTCTCCCATGATGTGCCACAGGCCTCGAGACCAATGATTGGTACATTGATAGCAACGTCTGAGCCAATCGCCAGCGCTCGCCCTAGGATTTCGTCGTAATCTTGGATGTAGTGGACACGCTCACGCAGGACAGGGTCGCTATCGACGAGCTTGAGGATGGTTAAGAGCCGCTGATACATGTCATGATCGCCCTGATGAACCTTACCAGCAAGAATGTAGTGAGCGTTACTATCGAGCAAAATCTGCTTGAACGTCTCTGGGCGCTCAAATGCCAGGTGTGGTCGCTTGTAATTGGCGAACCGCCGCTTGAAGTCAAATACCAGCGCGTCCTCAGGCAGGTGAACTGGATTGTTGTATTGATCCTTGCGCCTTGCGAGAACTCGATTTAATTCCAGCCGACCAGTACGCTTAAGTGATCGAATAGTGGCGACTGGTAGCCCACTGATTGCCTCCTGATATTGTTCAGTCGGCAGGCCGAATTTATCAATAATGGCATGCTCACGATAAGCCTGCATGATCTCCGGCAGTACCCATGTTTCCAGGTCGATGCCATTGGTGATGGCGTGAAATTTAACCTTGTCGTTGTTGCGGTCGCGGAAATTTGCCACTCGGGCGTGCAGTTTACTGACACCATTTTTGGCTTCGGTCAGCTCAATTGCCAGCAAGTTTGGCCGCAAGCGATCATTACGAAATTGCTCCATCAACCAGCAGCGCACCGCGTTGCTTTTGAGGTTTGGCAGTACCAATTTTTCAAATTGCGAGCGGTGGAATTCTGGTTCAGCTGCCTGGAGTAGGGTGTGGTTGGTGTAGAGTGTGTGTTTGCGTACGTAAACGATTGCTTCATACAGATTCATGCCGTTGGCACATAGCTCATCCAGTCGAGCCAATGCCGCAAAAATTGTTGCGGTTTCGTTGAGCTGGATGACAGCTGGCTTGATGCCCAGCAGCTTCAGCGCTTTATAGCCGCCGAACCCAAGCGCGACTTCTTGGTAGAGTCGGTGATCGCCTGAACCTTCACCTTCGTACAATTGTCCAAAGTTTGGCTCTGAGATGGTGACAAATTGCGTTGAGCCGAGTACCTTTTTGAAAATACTCAAACTGGCATCAGGAAACCCACGTGAACTGACGGACACGTCGTCAATGTACTCAAAACCATAGTCTTGTGGTGAGACAGTTTCTGAAAACTCTTCCTGCGCCAGGTTGGTAATTTTTTGGTGCGATTCACTGCGGTAAAATGGCGTCACTACCACAAATGGCACGTCTAATTTTTCGGCCACTCGCCGCGTGTCTGCTGCCAGCACGCCCAAACCACCGCCACCTTTGATGCCATTGGCTTTGTCGTAAATTTCCATCGTCCAGTAGATGTACGGCCTGGAATCAGACAGTTGATGGGTCAAACTACTGCGCTCAATGATGTCATAAAACTCAGAGGCATCTTCGATGTCGTGTGGTCGGTATTTTGGTTTTTCTGTGTAAAAATATGGATCCATGATGCCCTTTATGGATGAGAATTATCTTAAAATTGGTGCGGGTGCGGAGAATCGAACTCCGATCTCAAGTTTGGAAAACTTGCATACTAACCGCTGTACTACACCCGCAAGCTTGTATCATTGTAGCAGAAAGATGCTATAATGTGAATACGCCCTGATAGCTCAGCTGGATAGAGCAGAGGACTTCTAAGCCTAAGGTCGTAGGTTCGAATCCTACTCGGGGCGCCAGAAATGATCAAAGGAGGGTCATATGGATGCTAGCGGTAAGCCACGAATGTCGCGTCGGTTGATTCAACGCCTGACGGCACATCAGTCGCGGACACAGGCGGCGTTTGGTAATACCGGTCGAAGTCACCGGGTGAGCGACCGTAACTGTGATCGCCAACGGATCGGGAATTATCGGTCATCAGCACTGGGTGCACGCGGTCACGCGCCACTATCAAACACCGATGGTGCGACAGAAAACCGTGATATAACTAGTGATGCTCCGTTTGCTAGTCGTACCTTCATGGGTAATCCACTGGACTGGTCGGAGCCGTCATTATCAGCACGAAATGCATCGAGTGGTGCACCGTCGAGTCGCCCCGCTAGCCGTAACAATATTACCCGCCCATCACAACCATCACCTCGATTTCAGGAGCCGCCTTCGCGTGGCTATAATCCATTTTCATAAACAGTATGATTCATCAGGCATACTAAAACCCCAGGCAAACTGGGGTTTAATAATT
>CAUVPF010000056.1:0-5381 GCA_963553645.1 uncultured Candidatus Saccharibacteria bacterium
TCAAAATATAAATCTAAGGAGTTTTACCTTGCGACAACAACACGCAAAAATAACATTACAATTACTATGGCGAGCGTCGCGTCCATACAAATGGCGGCGCAATCTAGCTCTCATCATAACTACATTAACCCTAGTAGTGGGCACAATTGTCGGGCCGCTGATTATCGCACAGCTCCTGGATATGATTCAACATGGGCAGCTGCAGACTGGCTCTGTGTGGACACTTGTGATTCTCTACGGCCTCAGCCAACTATGGTCAGAGATTATTGGGTGGCGGATAGTACTATATTTGATGTGGACACTCGAAACCGCTATGCAGCGCGATATCGCAAACAAGGTATTCGCCAAGCTATCTGGCGAGACCATGTTTTTCCACTCCAATAAATTTGGTGGCTCGCTCGTCAGCCAGAATAGCAAGCTCAGTAGCTCTATCGAGCGATTTTGGGATGAATTAGTATGGGCAGTGCTACCGCTGGTCATCTCACTCACCGGATCAATTGTTATTCTGGCAATGCTCCTCTGGCAGTATGCACTATTCTTATTCATGTTCTCGATTGTTTTTGGTGTAGCTGTCTTCTTTGGATCGCGCCCAATGGCAAAATTAAGCCAGCGTGAAGCGGAGGCCAGCAATAAGGTAAGCGGCAACCTCGCTGACATGGTGTCAAATGTGCTTGCTGTCAAGTCATCCAGCGCTGAAAAAATCGAGCAGCAGCGATTTGACAAAACGAATCGTGCATGGCGCAGGGCTAGCCTGGCCACCATGCGAGGGTTCCTCACTGTCAGCAGTGTTTGCTCAACGATAAACACCAGCATCCGAATTGGTGCCATGGTATTCGCTATTTATGCAGCACAGCATGATATTGTTTCAGTCGCAGCAGTGTACTTAATCATCACCTACACCGGCAGTGTCGCCCGTGAGCTGTGGAATATGAATAGCATTATGCGAAATTATAACCGTATCATCGGTGACGCTCATGAGATGGTCGAGATATTACACACGCCGACATCGCTTATCGATAGAAGCGATAAAAAGCTTCATATTGATCGCGGTGTTATTGATTTTGATACCGTAACCTTTACGCATGACGAGGGTAAAGGCGCAACCTTGTTCCACAATTTTTCACTGCATATCACGCCAGGTGAAAAGATTGGGCTGGTTGGCTCTAGCGGTTCGGGCAAGACAACTCTGACAAAATTGTTGCTGAGATTTGCCGACATCGACTCAGGCAGAATCATGATTGATGAGCAGAACATTGCCAAGGTCACTCAGGCCAGCCTCCGTTCGCAGATCGCTTACGTACCGCAGGAGCCACTACTCTTTCACCGTTCGGTGCGCGAGAATATTGCCTATGGCAAGGCTAATGCCACCGATGCTGAGATCGAACAAGCAGCTAAAAAGGCAGGGGCTTATGATTTCATCATCAAGCTGCAGAATGGCTTTGACACACTGGTCGGTGAGCGCGGCGTAAAGTTATCAGGCGGACAGCGCCAACGCATCGCCATCGCCCGAGCAATACTGAAAGACGCGCCTATCTTGGTGCTGGACGAGGCGACCTCAGCGCTTGATTCTGAATCAGAAGCGTTAATCCAAAAATCACTCAAGATACTGATGAAGAATCGTACCTCAATCGTTATCGCCCATCGACTTTCAACGATTGCAAAGCTTGACCGGATTATCGTGATGCACAATGGCGAAATAGTCGAGGATGGATCGCATGACCAGCTCATTAAGCGCGGTGGTCATTATGCAAAGCTATGGCAGCATCAGTCTGGTGGCTTCATTGATGCGTAACTAAGTACAGCCGCTGGACAGTATGCTATAATGCATAATGATATGATGCATGCATTTATTGATTTCATTGTTCATTTTGGCATTGTCGCAATTTTGCTGGTTGTCTTTGCTGAATCGGGCCTGCTTTTTGGCTTTATTTTTCCGGGTGATAGTCTGCTGTTTACTGCTGGCTACATGGTGCAGCAGCATATTTTACCAATTGATATCCATTTCTTTGCGCTGCTACTCTCGCTCATGGCTATCCTTGGCGATAGCGTTGGCTATACCTTTGGGCACAAGGTTGGTCGTAAGTTATTTGAGCGCGAGAACTCTCGCTTCTTCAAGAAGAAATATCTCGTGCAAGCCGAAAAGTTTTACGAAAAGCATGGCTCACTTACTGTGGTACTGGCACGGTTTGTACCGATCGTGCGCACATTTGCACCAATCGTCGCTGGTGCTAGCAAGATGCACTATCGAACCTTTATCGTCTTTAATATCATTGGCGGCGTTATTTGGGCCACACTATTCACCTACCTTGGGTTTTTTGCTGGCAAGGCACTAACCGACGCTGGCATTAATATAGAAGTTGCCGCACTCATTATCATCTTCTTATCGGTACTACCAATGATCATTCACGCCCTCAAACAGGAGCATACTCGCGCGGCGTTGCGCCAACAAGTATCAGTCCTGCTCGGCAAGACTCGCCGTAAAAAGCAATGAGCCTTCATGGTGTCAGCTACTTATTAGTAGCTCTATATAGCCAACTACAGCAAACTTTTCAGATACGTACCGGTAAATGATTCTGGTGCGTTGGCGACTTCTTCTGGTGTACCGCTCGCTACTACCGTACCGCCGCCGAGACCACCCTCAGGGCCCATATCAATAATCCAGTCAGCTGATTTAATGACATCCAAATTGTGTTCAATGATGATCATACTGTTACCGCCATCAACCAGCTGCTGCAAAATACCCAGTAGCCGCTTGACGTCAGCAGAATGTAGCCCAGTTGTCGGCTCGTCTAAGATATACATTGTCTTGCCCGTCGAGCGCCTGGAGAGTTCTGTCGCTAATTTAATCCGCTGCGCCTCACCGCCCGAAAAGGTGGTTGCCGGCTGGCCAAGCTTGATATACCCAAGGCCAACGTCCACCAGTGTCTGTAGTTTCCGGGCGATATTTGGTACGCTATCAAAGAAGTCTGCCGCCTGCTCGACTGTCATATTGAGCACATCAGCAATGGTCTTATCTTTATACTTAATCTCTAGCGCCTCGCGGTTATAGCGCTGGCCATGGCATTCATCACACTGAACGTAGACGTCCGGCAAGAAATGCATTTCGATCTTGATCATACCGTCGCCTTGACAATTTTCGCAGCGGCCTCCCTTGACATTAAAACTAAACCGACCAGCTTTATAACCACGAACATTAGCCTCAGGGGTGCTAGCAAACAATTCTCGAATTGGCGTAAAAATACCAGTGTAGGTCGCTGGGTTAGAGCGTGGCGTACGGCCAATTGGCGACTGGTCGATGACAATAGCTTTATCCAGGTGCCTTACGCCCTCAATTTTATCATGTGCACCCGGCACATCGCTGGCTCGATTGAGCCGTGCTGCTAATTCTTTGGCAATAATATCGTTGACCAGGGTCGACTTACCACTACCTGATACACCAGATACCACCGTCATCAAACCTAGCGGAAACGCCACATCAATCCGCTTCAAATTATTCTCGCGAGCACCGCGAACGATCAGCTGACGACCAGCATCGGCCCGGCGGCGATGCTTTGGTACGGCAATTTTTTCTGTACCTGATAGATATTGCCCGGTTATACTATCCGTGCATTTAGCGACCTCATCTGGCGTACCCAGCGCCACCACCGTGCCACCATGAACACCAGCACCCGGCCCCATATCAATCAAAAAATCACTCTGTCGAATAGTATCTTCATCGTGCTCAACCACCAGTACTGTATTACCGAGATCACGCAGGTGCTTGAGCGTGGCAATCAGCCGGTCATTATCACGCTGATGTAGACCGATTGATGGCTCATCCAGCACGTACAACACACCTTGTAACCCGCTACCAATCTGCGTTGCCAGGCGAATCCGCTGCGCTTCACCACCACTCAGTGTGTTAGCCGCCCGACCCAGCTCCAGATAATTCAGCCCAACGTTGCTCATAAACCCGAGGCGTGCAGTAATCTCTTTCAAAATCAGTTGCGCGATCATTGCCTGCTGCTCGTTCAATGTTAACTTGTGAGTAAACAAATCAAGCGCATCATCAACACCAAGATCACAAATATCCATAATGCTCAGACCCTGCACGGTTACCGCTAGAACAACTGGCTTTAGCCGTGCACCGCCACAAACATAACAATCTCGCTGGCGCATAAACCGCTCGATGTCCTTGCGCATAAATTCACTGTCAGTTTCTTTCCAGCGTCGTTCCAGGTTCGGAATCACCCCCTCATACGTTGTATCATAATGCCGCCCATTACCAAGCTGCACCGGATATTTCTGATCACCCGTACCACAGAGCACTTTCTGGCGAACCGCATCAGACAACTGCCCGACCGGCGTTCGGATGCTAAAACCGTGTGCCTCAGCTACTGCAGAAATTTTGCGCATATAAAAGTTATCAATATTGATCCGATTGTATGGCCGGATTGCACCTTCAGCAATTGTCAGATTTTCATTTAGTACTAAACTAGGATCAACCTCCAGCCGACTGCCAAGTCCAGTGCAGCTCGGACAGGCCCCTTGCGGTGCGTTAAAACTAAACAAACGCGGCTCGAGCTCTGGAATCTCCTCATTCGGATGGTCGACACAGGCGTAGCGCTGCGAGAATATCTTCACTTCATCCGTATCAGCATCCAGCACCTCAACCACACCCTGTCCAAGCTCCAACGCCTGCTCAACACTCTGGCTCAACCGGCTGGTCAGATCATTGTTCATTGCCAGACGATCAACCACTAACTCGATACTATGCTTGTAGCTTTTCTGTAGCTCCGGAAACTCATCTAGCGCATACACCACCCCGTCAACTCGCACCCGAGCATAGCCTAGCCGCCGATATTGCTCTGGGATGTGTGCAAACTCACCTTTCTTATTTTTAACAATTGGCGCGAGTAGCAGCAATCGCTTGCCATCATACTGCTTAGCGATCTCCTGGATAATCGCCTCGGCCGTACGGCGCGACACTGGCTTATGGCAGCGCGTGCCGTCTGGCTTGAGGGCCGGACAATGCGGCGTACCAATCCGCGCAAACAAGAGGCGCAGATAATCATAAATCTCGGTCACCGTCGCCACGGTTGAACGCGGATTACGGCTGGTTGACTTTTGATCAATTGAAATTGCCGGACTCAGACCCTCGATACTATCAACATCCGGCTTATCCATAATGCCTAAAAATTGCCGCGCATAACTCGACAGGCTTTCGACATAGCGGCGCTGCCCCTCGGCGTAAATCGTGTCAAACGCCAGCGACGACTTACCGCTGCCACTCAGACCAGTAACTACCACTAACTTATCGCGGGGAATTTCCACATCGACATTTTTTAGATTGTGTTCACGAGCGCCCTTGACGCGAATTACCTCTGAGATCGGAAGAGCGT
>CAUVPF010000057.1:0-5266 GCA_963553645.1 uncultured Candidatus Saccharibacteria bacterium
TACAGTCCATTAAACAGACCTCACGGCGTATGCCATTGATTATAACTGGTTTGCAAACTGTTGTAAATAGGGTTTATACTATGAGCATGAGTATCTTTTCTAAAAAAGTAACACCCGAGGCAGCCCGCGCCGGCGTGTACCCAAAACGATTATCGTATGACGAGCGTCAGGAGCTAAATGCCGAGTATAATCGTCGCCGTCAAACCAACCTACCAAAATTACCCTCATTAGGGATAGCCCTTCTCTTGACCGCAGCACTCGCAGCGACCTGGACACTTATCAAGTTCACTAGCTTATTTATTAAAACTAGCGGCCAATCCGCCATTTTCTTGCTATTCTTCCTGTTTATCCTCATAGCGATCTGCTACGGCGTTACCTTTTTCTACGTCAAACACATCCTCGACAGGCTCAGTGTCGGCGGTACAAAATTTGTTATCGTTTATGTCGCGCTCATTTGTATCATCCTTGGGTGCTGCCACCAACTTGATATCGCCCCCTTCGATACGCTTCTATCACTACCTCTTCCAGTCTTGTTAATCATCGCCGGGGGACACTATCTTGGGGCAAGCATACTCGCCAAATGCTGTATCCATTTTGAGTGGTAATAGTCATAATTGTATTATATACAACGTTTTATTACAGGGGTAGGTTGTTGTAGTTATTACTTTTTATTCATTATTTCTCTACACTATCGTATACTAGAAAATGTGTACTAATAAGTCCTAAAGGAGAAATAATCATGTGTGGAATTGTTGGCTATATCGGTGAACGCGAGGCGCAGAACATCCTTGTCGCTGAGCTCAAGCGGCTCGAGTACCGCGGCTACGATAGTGCGGGCATCGTCACGCTGTCTGATTCTGCCAAACCGACTCTGCTACGCACCAAGGGCAAGGTCGCGGCACTTGAAGAACTTATTGGGCAGCATAAGACTAGCGATACGGTTGGTATCGGACATACCCGCTGGGCAACACACGGCGAGCCGAGTAAGCGTAACGCCCATCCACACCATGTTGGCGAGATTTACCTGGTGCATAACGGTATCATTGAGAACTACCAAGACCTTAAAACGATGCTTTCCGGCCATGAGTACGAGTTCAAAAGTGATACTGATAGTGAAGTATTAGCGGCCCTGATTGACTATCTACGGCGTGATTCACCAGATTTACTCACAGCAGTCACTGGCGCGCTGAAAATGGTAGTTGGGGCGTACGGCATTGCAGTGCTTGATACGACAAATCCCGAAGAAATTATCGTGGCTCGCCAAGGTAGTCCATTGATCGTAGGCGTTGGAGATGGTGAAACGTATATCGCCAGTGACGCCTCGGCACTGGTTGGCTATACCAATCAGGTGGTGTATCTACACGATGGTGAAATTGGCCGCTGTACTCGCGATGGGTTAGAGCTACAGACAATCGAGTCGCAGAAGCTCGATGTTAAAATCGAAATGCTCGACATGGATATGCAGGCAATTCAGAAGCAGGGTTTTGACCACTTTCTCGCCAAAGAAATTTATGAACAGCCAACCAGCCTTGCAGCCACGCTAGCTGGCCGCGTACTACCTGACCAAAAATATGCGCGCCTGGGCGGCCTCAATATGAGTGACGATGAACTACGCCAAGTCAAGCACGTCATCATTGTCGGCTGCGGCACTGCCTACTTTGCTGGTGTGCTGGCCAGCTACTTTATTGAGCAACTAACTGATGACGTGACTATCAGCGTCGAGATCGCCAGCGAGCTACGCTACCGCGCATTCAACGTGCCCGAGCACTCGGTCGCCATGATTGTTAGCCAGAGTGGCGAAACGGCCGATACCCTTGCCTGCCTAAATGAATTGAAGCGACGTGGCGTCAAGTGCCTCGGCGTTGTCAACGCTGTCGGCAGTACGATCGCCCGAGCGGTTGATGGCGGCGTGTACTTGCACGTTGGTGCCGAGATTAGCGTCGCCAGCACCAAGGCCTTTACCTCACAAGTCGCTGCTCTGACGATCTTTGGCATCATGCTCGCCAAAGCAAAGGGTACCAATCCACAGTTTATTGATAAATTTGTGCAAGAATTAGCGATACTACCAAGTGAGATTCAGAAAGTCCTTGAACATCAGGGCAAGCAGATACCATCTATCGCTGCAGCCTATGCCGACTATAATCACGCACTCTACACTGGCCGCGATACCCTGTATCCGATCGCTATGGAGGGTGCGCTGAAACTCAAGGAGGTAAGTTACATTCATGCTGAAGCGTATGCCGCCGGCGAGCTAAAACATGGCCCGATCGCCCTGATTGATGATCGTTTCTTTGAGGTCTGTTATATCCAAGACAACTGGCTGTACGAGAAGTCGCAGAGCAACTTGATCGAGATGAACACTCGTGGCGCTCATGCCATCGTCATCACCGATACGACGAAAAAGGTGCCAGGCGAAACCGTTATCCGCGTCTCAACCAAATTGACGCACCTCACGCCGCTCTTATTCAATATCGTGTCGCAACTCCTAGCCTATCACGTGGCTGTCAAGCGCGGTCATGATGTCGATCAGCCACGCAACCTAGCAAAGAGCGTGACGGTTGAATAGTGCTCTTTGCACTAGCGACGATAGTACATCGCTAAAAATGCCTCGCGAAATTCATAGAACGTTCCGTTCTCTAGGCTAGCGCGGATGTCATCAACCAATTTAACAATAAATCGTTCGTTGTGGATTGATAGCAGCGTGCCAGCCAGAGACTCGCGGGCATGGAGTAAATGACAGAGATAGGCGGCAGTGTAATGGCGGCAAGTGTAACAATCGCAATCTTCCATAATTGGTTCAAACAGTTCGCGGTATTTTTGGCCGCGAACATTAACCCGACCAAATGGTGTATAGGCCGCACCGTTTCTAGCCACGCGCGTCGGGCTGACACAGTCAAAGGTGTCAATTCCCTGCTCAATCGCCGCAAAGATGTCGTCTGGCTCGGAGATGCCGAGCAAATGCCGCGGCTTATTCTCGGGCAAGATCTGATTGACCCACTGAATCGTCTGGGCCATGGTTTCCTTTTCCAGCGCGCCGCCGATGCCGTAACCATCAAAATCCATTGCACCTAAAAATTCAGCCGTTTGCTTGCGTAGATCTTCATAATTTGCGCCTTGCAGCACGCCAAACAGCGCCTGATACGGCTTGTCGGGACGGGCTGCACGCAGACGTTTAACTTCCGCCAAACTCCGCTCCGCCCACGCGTGCGTCCGCGCTAAGGCCTCGACCTGATAATCATACGGATCAATCAGCGAAGTTAGCTCGTCAAAAGCAAAAGTGATGTCGGCACCAATGCCCGCCTGAATTTGCATAGATAGTTCCGGCGTAAATTTATGGTACGAGCCGTCTAAGTGTGATTTGAACATCACGCCGTTTTCGTCAACCCAAGCGTGGCGCGACGATTTTTTAGCGATGGCGATTTCCTCATCAACATCCGTACTCATCGCTAGAACTTTCTTAAAACCAGAGCCCAGACTTAGCACCTGAAAGCCGCCGCTATCAGTGAACGTCGGCCCTGACCAATTCATAAACTTGCCCAAATAACCAGCCTTCTCGATCAGTTCGTGGCCCGGTTGCAAATACAGATGATAAGCGTTCGCTAGCACCGCCTGCGCACCAACATCCGCCACCATCTCGGGTACCATCGCTTTGACATTAGCCTTAGTGCCGACCACGATAAAGGCCGGCGTTTTAATATCCCCATGCGGCGTGTGAATAATGCCAGTGCGTGCCAGCGTATCGTCGAGCCTAGCAGTGATCTCAAAAGAAAAAGGTTTCATTTGATAGATTATATCAGTTTTTTCCGCTACACTATAACCATGAGCAAGAAAACCCTGGTTGAGCTTGATCCGTGGCTGGCGCCATATGAACGCATCATCAAGGCACGTGAGGCATATGTTTCGTCGACGCTGCAGAAGGCTTTGGACGGTAAATCGCCGGCTGAGTTTGCCTTGGGTTTTTTGCATTTTGGCCTGCACCAGACAGCGGCGGGCTGGACGTTTCGCGAATGGGCGCCAAACGCTACGCGCATAGTGATGGTTGGAGATTTTTCTGAGTGGCAGGAGCGTGAGGAGTTTAGTTTACGGCACGGTGAACATGGTGAATGGAGTGTTAATGTGCCGGGGAGCGCACTGCATCACGGGCAGAAATATAAACTACGCGTCTATTGGCCGAACGGCGACGGCTGGCGTTTGCCATCATACGCCACTTACGTCGTTCAAGATGATGATTCGGTGGATTTTTCGGCCGTGGTGTGGCAGCCTGATGAGCCATACCAGTGGCAGCATGACGTTCCGCCTGCACCAAACGTGCCGCTGATTTACGAAGCGCATGTCGGTATGAGCAGCGAGGAGGAAAAGGTTGCTAGTTTTAACGAATTTACCACAGGTGTCC
The DNA here is from genome assembly GCA_963553645.1 of uncultured Candidatus Saccharibacteria bacterium. Lineage (GTDB taxonomy): Bacteria > Patescibacteriota > Saccharimonadia > Saccharimonadales > Saccharimonadaceae > Nanosynbacter. Next base: position 4,394 of record CAUVPF010000057.1, read on the forward strand.
TGCCGCGCATCAAGCAGGCGGGCTATAACACCATCCAACTGATGGCCATCGCCGAGCACCCGTACTACGGCAGCTTCGGCTATCACGTCAGCAATTTTTTCGCGGTCAGCTCACGGTTTGGCACGCCGGATGATTTCAAGCGGCTGGTTGACACGGCACACGGACTAGGGCTGCGCGTCATCATTGACATCGTTCATGCTCATGCCGCCAAAAATGAGGTCGAGGGCCTCGGTAATTTCACGGGTGATCCGACGCAATATTTCAAAGCTCACGACCATCCAGCCTGGGACTCGCGGCTGTTTGACTATGGCAAGCCGGAAGTGCTGCACTTTTTGGCCAGCAATTGCTACTGGTGGTTGGACGAGTACCATGTTGACGGCTTTCGATTTGATGGCGTGACCAGCATGCTGTATCACGACCACGGGTTGGGCAAAAGTTTTACCAGTTATGATGATTATTTTGGTGACGATGTTGATAAGGACGCTTTGGTCTATCTCAGACTGGCAAATGACGTCATTCACGCTGTTCGCCCCGATGCCACAACCATTGCTGAGGAGATGAGCGGGCTACCGGGCTTGGCGGCACCGACTGAGCATGGCGGTCTGGGCTTTGATTATCGATTAGCAATGGGCGCGCCTGACCTCTGGATCAAGACACTGAAGGAAAAGCGCGATGAAGATTGGGATTTGGGCGAGCTGGCGTATACGCTGAGTTCGCACCGCCCAGAGGAAAAAGTCATCACTTACGCCGAGAGCCACGACCAAGCCCTGGTCGGAGACAAAACGCTGATTTTTCGGCTGATCGACAAAGCCATGTACTGGCACATGGATAAAGCCGACCCCGACCTGACCGTGGAACGCGGCATAGCCCTAC
>CAUVPF010000058.1:0-5214 GCA_963553645.1 uncultured Candidatus Saccharibacteria bacterium
CTCGGTAACCGCACCAAGATCAAGGTGGTGAAAAATAAGATTGCGCCGCCATTTCGCATCGCTGAGTTTGACATTATGTATAATGAAGGCATTTCTAAAAATGGTGATATTCTGGATTTGGCAGCCACGCACGGCATTGTCGAAAAATCTGGCGCCTTTTACAAATATAACAGTGAAACTATTGGTCAAGGCCGTGATAAAACTAAGTTGTATCTGAAAGAAAATCCTGAGGTTCTGGCGGAAATTGATCAGAAGGTTCGCGACAAAGTGAAAGAAGGAGAAAACTAATGCGCGCAGCAGATACTGCATATCCAGTCGAAAAACATATGGCGTCGGTCAGTCTGGTCTTTGATGATGAGCAAAACGCGTATCTTCGCGAGTTGTCAGAAACAATGAACCTTGACTTTGGTGAGTTTATCCCACACGTGACATTGATTAACGTGACTGAGCGGGATATGCCACGTCTCAAAGCAGCCGCTGCGGCGCTACCCGTCCTCGATAAGTTGGTGCTTGATGGAGTTAATTTCCTGCCAGATAAAGCAGGCAACTGTGTTTGGGTGGAGCTGCGCACGCAGAAAACTGCCTGGATGGTTGAGGCGCGCCAGCAATTGCTCGCGGCACTGGATGGTATTCATCCGGGGCTGGATGTCGATGGCTTCCGCCCGCACATCACGCTTGGTTGCGTCGAGGCCGGTACGCTGGACGACGTTAATATGAGCGCTATTCCAGGGCAACTGCCAGTCATCACTGAGCCGCGTGCTGCTGCTTGCTATAACGGTGTGCATGGCAAGGTGGTCGAGGTAGTCGAGTAGCCTCTACTAGTAGCGAGCTCACTGTTTTCGCGTTATAATATTTTTATGAAAATCACTGACATCTCTCTTCAGGCTCGCGATAAAAACCGCGTTAACGTGAGTGTTGACGGCGAGTATCGGTTTAGTCTCGACGTCTTTCAGGTGGGCGAGCTGGGACTGAAGGTCGGGCGCGAATATACTGACGACGAATTGACAGCGCTAGAGGACGAGAGCCAGTTTGGTAAGTTATACGCCCGGGCCATGGAGTATTGCTTAACGCGGCCGCGCTCGGTTAAAGAAGTGCGGGATTATTTGTGGCGTAAAACCAGGCCGACTAAGAAGCGCTCGCCAAAGACTGGTGAAATTACCGAGCGTCCGGGCGTGAAACCGGAAATTACCGAGCGGGTACTGGCGCGGCTGATCGAGAAACAGTACCTTGATGATGAAAAGTTTGCCCGCTTTTGGTTGGAACATCGATTTATGCAAAAGGGCACTAGTGTCAGGCGGCTAAAATTAGAGTTAGCGCAAAAGGGAATTGACCGCGAGACAATAGAACAGCTGGTTAGCGAGAATATCCGTTCAGACGACGAGGAGTTACAAAAAATTATCGCTAAAAAACGCCATAAATACGCTGGCGATCAGCAAAAGTTCATGGCGTATCTAGCCCGTCAAGGATTTTCGTATGACGATATCCGGGCGGCGCTTGGTGGCGAGTCTGGCAAATAGGCGAACCGTGATCAAGCGCTGCGGCCTAACCACTCGCGCAGCCACCCGTCGATTGTCCCGGCACCCATACCGAGTACCAACGCACCACGTGCTCGTTGCTGTTCAATCGTGTGCCACAGCGCCTCGTCCAACTGCGCGATATGTACCTTGTCCGTCGTCAATTGGCGCGTCAATTCCTCCGGCGTCAGCACCGGCAGACTCGGGTCTTCGCGGGTCAAGTACGTCGGCAGCCAATATATCTCGCTGGCATGGGTAAAAATCTCATCAGTGTAGCGTTCACGAACCTCGTGCTGGCGAATATTCTGGTGTGGCTGGTAGACGAGCACCACGCGGTCATTTAGCTCATGAGCCAGCTGCAGCGTGGCGGCAATCTCCGATGGGTGATGGCCATAGTCGGTGTAGAGATTGTCGGCCAGTTTTTCAAAGCGCCGGCCGGTACCCGGAAAGGTATTGAGCGCCGTGATAATTGCCTCAGCCTCAATCTCAGGGGCAGCCGCCTCTCGCACCAGCATCGCTGCCCGTGCTGCCAGCGTGCCGTTACGCCGGTTGTGTTCGCCAGCCAGCGTTATCTGGGGATCAGTCTGCTCAAGTACTGTCACATTAGCCGGAGTAAATACGTCAGCGTCCTCTCGCCAAGCGATCACCTGCGCCGACTGCTCGCCAAATTGCCGAAACGCTGCTCGGTAATCATCTGGCGTCGGAAAGGTATCGGGATGGTCATAATCAACTGAGGTAATGAGGCTCAGCCACGGTGAAAAGTGAAGGAAATTGCGGTCAAATTCATCACATTCATACACCAAAAACTGGCTAGCTGGATCAAACCGACCGCTCGGGCCAAAACTAAGTGTCGAGCCAACTAGATAGCTCACCGGCACGCCGAGCTGCTGCAACATCCACACCAGCATGCCAGTCGTCGTCGTCTTGCCGTGCGTACCGGTGATGGCGATGAGCTTGAGCTGCTTGTCGGCGATAATCTGAGCGAGTAGCTCGTCACGCTTGCTGGTGCGAATTCCCAGCTGTCTCGCCAGTACCAACTCTGGATGATCCGCCGGTAGGGCCGCCGTATAGACGAACCAGTCAAAGGGCTCTCGCTGATGTTCGCTGCGCAAAAACTCGCCTGACTGGTCAAACGACACCGTGATCCCATCCCGTCTGAGTGCCTCCGTCATCAAGCCGGCTGCCCGGTCAGAGCCGCAGACCTCGTGTCCAGCGCCGATGGCCATTTCTGCCAGTGGCCCAATCGCCACGCCACCAATTCCCGAAAAATAAATTCTCATAGCGTCATTATACCACTGACGCTAGCCCCATGTCGCATTCACCCACTATCTTTGGTATAATAGATTTGAGAAAGGTGGGGAATGGCAGATAAGCGAGGCGCGCGTCGGGCGATTCGGCGACTAGAAGAAATCAAGACATGGCAGCTGGTCATTTTGCTGGTGATGGCGTCGTTTGTCAGTGCGACATTCCTTCGGCTCAATAATATTGGTATGATCGAGCGCCGTGACGCCGTCATTAACGCCGACAAGGAGGGCAACGAGGCGGCACTGGAGCGGCGGGTGTATGACTTGCAGCGCTATGTGGTCGCGCACATGAACGCCGATCCGGGACGCATCGCGCTGGAGCACTCGTACAAGCGGGCCTACGAGGCGGCCTGGAAAGCGTTTGAGTCAAAGTCAGCCTCTCGTTCCAGCAACGACACGGTCGCCAAAGTCCGCCAAGTGTGTGACGCACGAGCCCAGGCTGGTGGTTGGGGGCGATTTTATGCGACGGCCGACCCGCGCTACGTCAGCTGTATCAATGATGAATGGGCGAAGTATCCGGCCGCTTCGTCGCTTGACCTCAAATTTACGCCACCTGCCACCGCGCCGTATTATCAGACATTTGTGCCGCCACTCTGGTCATCGGACTTGGCGGGCTGGTCATTGGTGGTAACAGGGGTAATTATGCTGATTATCATTGCTCGACTAGTGGCCTTGGCGGTATTGAAACTACTGCTTCGGTATCGTCAAAAACCGCTTTAGGCTTGACAGGGGTCAACAGAGACGCTAATCTAGAATAGTATAGTACTAACAGGAGGTATACGAATGGCTTATAAGCACACAAACTCAAAAGGCATTACATACTACTTGCACAAAACCGAAGTCACGCTGCGCGGTGGCAAAACGCAGACAATTTATTTTTTCGCCAAGGTTGAAAAGAACGCCAAGGGCGAGCCATGCGACTTGCCGGCTGATCGGATCGTTACCGAAAATCCACGCAACGGCTTTTTGACGATTAAAAAGAAGAAATAAGCACTTGCATTATACACCTGGTTGCCGGTACAATGGTATCAAACAAACAGGTGCCTCAAAGACTCTCGCTCATGCGGGAGTCTTTTTGTGGTGAGGGGCTATGGCGCTGAGATAGCCTTGCTTTTATGGGTAAAATGTGATATTTACTAGTTATGAATGAACTGTTGCAGACTGGTGAGCGGGGTCGTGAATTGACCGCGGAGGAGTGGGAGAAGGTTGATGAACTTGTCGATAAAATGGGCTGGTCATATTATAAAGCGCGATTGGCACTTGGGCTTGAACCGCCGGCTTATCAGAACGCTCCCTCGAATAGCCAGCTATCGTCTGGTCAGAACGTCCCTGCGGATGAGAAGCCCCGACCTCACCAACGCAGTGATCTTGCAGCGTTTGATACACGTACTGGGGATGCTATGTTGGCCTATGCATCAGAGCAAGAGCCGTCGGATGATAAATGGGGAGAAATTAGTAGGCGTGGAGCTGCGATGGCGCGCGCTGCGCTCAGGAATGCACGAGCAGCTTGCCGGCCAGCAGTAGGGTAAATTGACGGCACTTCTCACTCGGCCGCTTTTACGGTATAATATCGCTCATGGGGGTGTAGCTCAGCGGTTAGAGCAGCGGGCTCATAACCTGTTGGTCGCTGGTTCGATCCCAGCCACCCCCACCAAAAGTGTCATGTTAGAACCTCCGGCCGATGGTCGGAGGTTTTTGGTGTTGTCAGGGGTTACGGTGTCCTGCTGCCTTTTGGCTTCACTCTCCAGGACTGCTGGGAGGTTGCTGTCGAGGAGGTAGTGGTAGACGGTTTTGTGTTGGCTGTTGGTGATCTCGTCATCGTCCAGGTAGATCTTGTCGAAGACGGCTTGGTTGAGGTCGCGGCGGGAGTTGTCGGTGGCTGCGAGGTATTGCTGTTGTCCGTTGTGGAGGGTGGGGAGACATTGGTCTGGTTGACTGTCCCTATCGGACTTACACCTAGTCTACTTGCGTCGAGGGGTAATGATGTAGGCAACAATCATTGCTTCATCAAGGAGGTTTGTTGAGGCGGCTCTTGCAAGCAGTAGCGCATATGGTGTTCCGCGCATCTCTGCAAGGATTTTTCGTCTTTTTTCCTCAACCACGCGTTTGACCCCTGGCGGCACTGGATCACCGCGCAAGTTGTCAGGGATCGGGGGTAGTTCCTGTAACATTTCTTCAACAGTGGGAGCTTCTGTCATCTCAAAGCCATCCTCTTCTGGGCTGACCGGATAGTTATTGGCTGCAGGCGAAAACTCCATGTACTGCTATTATAGCATGCGTCGCCGATAATTTTCATTAGTTTACTAACTAATGTTAAGCAGGTTGCGCATGCTCTTTTTCTGGGGATGCTCCTGCCCGATGCTGCAGGCTCTTCATTCCTTGGTTCCTCCTAATTT
>CAUVPF010000059.1:0-5130 GCA_963553645.1 uncultured Candidatus Saccharibacteria bacterium
TTTACAAGAAAAAGCCAGAGAGGAGTAGATCATGGCAGACTTCAATCAAATTTTAACACCTGGTGACGTAGAAAACGGCATCGTGAATGTTGTCGTTGAGATCCCGCAAGGCTCAAACCACAAAATCGAGTGGAACCGTCAGCTGGCAGTCATGCAACTGGACCGCGTCGAGCCAGTAATTTTTGCCAAGCCAACCAACTACGGTTTCATCCCGCAGACGCTTGATGAGGACGGCGATGAATTGGACGCCCTGATCATCACCGACCAGCCGCTGACAACAGGCATTTTCATGGAGGCAAAGGTTATCGGTGTGCTGGAGTTTGTTGATGATGATGAGGTTGACGACAAGGTAATTGTGGTGCCAGCTGATGACCGTAACACTGGCGATGCTATCAACTCGTTGGAAGACTTGCCGCCACAGCTGCTCAAGCAAATTGAACACCATTTCAACCACTACAAAGACATGAAGAAGCCAGGCTCAACAGTGGTCAAAGGCTTTGGCGATGTTGAGCGTGCCAAACAAATCATCCGCGATTCAATCACCCGCTGGAACGAGCAAGCGTAAAACTCGTTACTTATCTGTTTCGGAATAACGATGAAACGCCGTCGGTTAACCCGGTCAAATGTGCAAGCACGCCACCGCTTTTCGATAGCTGCATGCGTAATTTGGTTTTGGCGTGCGGCGTGATGACCATGTCGCGCCAGGCTAGTTTGGGTTTGGCGGATTTGCTGGTCAAGACTTCAACGACGTCGCCGTGTTGTAATTCATAGGTAAATGGTTTCATGACGCCATTGACCTTAAATCCGCTGGCGTGCGCTGCGATGTCGGAGTGAATGCGATAGGCGTAATCCAGCGGGAAGGCGCCGCGCGGCAAATCATAGATATCGCCTCTGGGCGAATAGACGAAAATTCGATCCTCAAACAACTTCATGCGGAATTTCTCTGAATCAAAGGCCTTGCCTTCGCGGGCTCGGGCCGCCGTTTCCTGTAGGTCACGAATCCACGCTAAATCCGTCGGCAGCGCGGCGATTCGCCCCTGTCGGTAGGCATCAGACATCTTTTGCTCGTTATAATGAAAGCTGGCCGCCAAACCGCGCTCGGCGTATTCGTGCATGTCTCGGGTGCGGATCTGGAACTCAACAATTTGCCCGGTCGGCGTTTGTATCGTCGTGTGTAAGCTCTGGTAGCCATTCGGTTTGGGGTTGGCGACGTAATCCTTGATACGCTCGTAAAACGGCTGGTACATTTCGTGCAGCACGCCCAATACCAGATAGCCAGTCGCTAAATCATCAACGATGATGCGTAGGGCGATCAGGTCGTAAATCCTATCAATATCGCCAACGCGGTCGAGCTTCTTAAACAAGCTATATACGCTTTTGACCCGGCCGTCCATCTCAAACTGCAGACTCTCATTCTGGAGGCGCGCCGTAACGTCGCGGCGGACTTTGGCGAGTTTGCGCTGGCTTTTCTTTAGGCGGCTATCCATCAGGCTCTTGGTGCGCTGAAAATCCTTGGGCATCAAAAACCGAAAACTGAGCTCTTCCAGCTGTACGCGCACCCGCCCCATATTCAGCCGATCCGCCAGCGGCGCAAACACTTCAATCGTTTCGCGGGCGATTTTCTTCTGCTTGTCGCGCGGCATATATTGAAGTGTGCGCATATTATGCAGCCGATCCGCCAGCTTGATAATAATCACCCTGATATCCTCACCGACTGCGATCATTAGCTTGGCGAGGTTGTCCTTGGTGTGCGGCAAGTAACTATCGAGGTTGCGCATACCAGCGCGTGCCTGCGAAACCTTGGTCACGCCATCAACCAGAAAGGCGATGTCGCGGCCAAACAAACTCTCCAGCTCGTCCAGCGTCGCATCGGTATCCTCGACCGTATCATGCAGCACACCAGCGATCACCGTGTCGATATCCATGCCCCATTCCACCAAAATCCCAGCCACTGCCAGCGGGTGCGTGATGTAGGGTTCGCCGCTCTTGCGCTTTTGGCCGGCGTGTTTTTTGGTAGCGTAATCAATGGCGCTATCTAACACCAGTACTGGCACCTCATCGTACTGCGGTGTTGCTAGGTGTAGTAATTCCTCGCGCGTCATAGTTTCATTATACAACTTTGTAGTATAATTAGTAAAAAGCTAATGCTACTCGGGAGGGAGACTTGTATGGCGATAACGAAAATAGCGATTAATGGTTTTGGACGGATCGGGCGCAGTGCCTTTAAAATTGCACGTGAGCGCAGCGACGTGGAGATTGTAGCGATTAATGACTTGACAGATACCAAGACGCTGGCATACCTGCTCAAACACGATAGTAATTACGGGGAATACGGCCGCCAGGTTGATGTTACAGAAAATGAGTTGGTAGTTGACGGGAAACCTGTCAAGGTGCTGGCGGAAAAGGACCCAACAAACTTGCCATGGGGTGAGATGAACGTTGACGTGGTGATCGAGTCGACCGGATTGTTTACTGATAAAGACGGCGCGGGTAAGCACTTGACTGCCGGCGCTAAGCGTGTAGTCATCAGCGGGCCGACTAAATCTGACGGCGTTGACACCATCGTCCTCGGTACGAATGATAGCAAGATCAAGGGCGCGACACCGATCATTTCTAATGCTAGCTGTACGACCAATAGCTTGGGTGCGGTGATGGCGATTCTGGATGCGGAATTTGGCGTGGAAAAATCAATGCTGACGACGGTGCATAGCTATACCGCTAGCCAGCGCCTGCAGGACGCTCCGGCCAAGGATCTGCGCGAGGGTCGCAACGCGGCCGAGAACATCGTGCCGACAACGACCGGTGCGGCCATCGCCGTGACGAAAACCCTGCCGCAGCTAACCGGCAAGTTCGACGGCCTCAGTGTCCGCGTACCGACGCCGGTGGTGTCGCTCAGTGACGTGACGGCACTGCTACGGCGCGACGTGACGGTCGAGCAGGTGAATGAGGCGTTCAAGAAAGCCGCCGCTGATAGTTTCTATCAAGGGATCTTGGGCGTCAGTGAAGAGCCGCTGGTCAGCCGCGACTTTATCGGTAATTCGCATTCTGGCATCGTTGATCTGCCGCTGACCAAGGTTGTTGGTGGCAACATGGTGAAAATCATGGTCTGGTACGATAACGAGTGGGGGTACTCTAATCGCCTGGTCGAGCTGGTGGCGGATGTCGGCCACTACCTCCAGCAGCCAGCAATGTAATAGTTGTGTAATCATAAGTTCAGTTCAGTGATGTGAGTGGGGCGGGAGATACGAAAAATCGTGTCAATCCCGCCCCCGCACCTCAGTTTTAGAGTCTTCCTCCTTTCTTGCGTCGGGGGAGGTGGATGTAGTCATCCACCAGTGCAACTATGGCCGCGACGACCATAGTCCCTGCAGCTGTGAGGCCGGCCACGGTGAAATAGTCTGGCACATCAGCGAATGGTCTGAAAAAGGGTTCTAGCCACGGCGGGGTAGCCCTTCCTCTTTCTAGTAGCGTGCCTATTCTACAAAACGCCGTGATACCTAGTGTCGCCATAGCCATTCCTGAGAGTCTGACAAAGGTATCTCCCGACGCGGCAATCGCCAGACTTGCCCCTGCGGCGGTGAAGACGACAATGATAACAAGCAAAACCTCAAGCACGAGGTACCCCTTTCCACTTGTTGAGGTGCGGCCGTTCCGCGCCTCAAGCCACCGTAGGTATCCGACCTGCGGTAGCGAAGCGCAGTTGACAAAACTTACGGTAAGTTGTCAAAAGGCTGATATATATATATCACTATTAGTAGAAAATGTCAATGCTTTTTGTCAAGATTGTGAATAGCTATGAGCTCCCACCTCTGTTAGATACGTATACCCGTTCACAGGCTAACATGGGTAAATGAGATGACTAAACTTGACGTCGCCCGGCTGGGTATGCTACACTACTGACATATCCGGCCAATCAGGTCGGAGTTTTTCGTCTCTTGGGCGTTTGCAATGAAACGTAGTATAATAAAAATAGCGTAAAGGAGCTAGTATGGAAGATTTGAATATCAAGCAGTTGACGTTGGCGGTGCGGACAATTGCCGAGGAAAAGAACCTGCCAGAAGAAGCGGTTTTGGAGGTGATCGAGCAGGCCATCGCCGCAGCGTGGCGGCGTGATAACGGCACACGCGAGCAGTTGGTGCGCGCTAGCCTAAACATCAACAGCGGCACGGCTGTGGTGTCAGTTGTTAAAACCGTGGTTGAGGAAGTCGAAAATGACGTCAATCAAATGAGCCTGGAGGAAGCTAAGGCGGTTGACCCGGCGGCTGAGCTGGGTAGCGAAGTGACGGTCGAGACCCACAACGTGACGACGTTTGGCCGGGTGGCAGCCCAGACCGCCAAGCAGGTGATCTTGCAGCGGCTGCGCGAGGCAGAGCGCGAAGTGGTGCTGGCAGAATTTGAAGATAAAATTGGTACGGTAGTGACTGGTACGATTCAGCGGGTTGAGCCGCGCGTGGTGCGGATCGAGCTGGGCAAGGCAGTTGGTATCATGCCGCAGTCCGAGCAGATTCCTGGCGAGTACTACGGTGTTGGTCGCCGCGTCAAAGTGTACATCAAGGACATCGAGCGCGAAGGTCGCGGCCCGCAGCTGATCTTGAGCCGCGGCAATGAGGAATTTGTACGCTTCTTGTTTAGCCAGGAAGTGCCAGAGATGGAGACGGGCGCCGTGGAAATCAAAGCCATTGCCCGCGAGGCTGGTCGCCGCACCAAGTTGGCGGTCGCATCGGCGCTGCCGGGTGTTGACCCAGTCGGTACCTTCGTCGGTGGTCACGGCACGCGTGTTCAGGCGGTGATGAACGAAATTGGCGAGCAGGAAAAAATTGACATCATTCCGTTTGAGGAAGACGCGGCTGGCTTTATCGCCAATGCCATGAGCCCAGCGGAAGTGCTGAGCGTGACGGTTAATGAAGATGAAAAGCGAGCAACGGTTTATGTCGGCGAAGATCAGCAATCAGTGGCTATCGGTCGGGCTGGGCAGAATGTTCGTTTGGCGTCACGTCTGACTGGTTATGAGCTCGATATTGAGGCGAAGGCGGCTGCTAAGCCTGAAGCAAAACCTCGCAAAAATATTGAAGACAGCTTGATGAGCGCGGTTGAGGAGGTGGCGGAATAGGCTGCCTCGTGAGAATCGCC
>CAUVPF010000060.1:0-4941 GCA_963553645.1 uncultured Candidatus Saccharibacteria bacterium
TCAAACCATTCGCGCCACAGGCCGACCCCAAAAACATTGCCAAAGAAAGATAAAAATAAAACTACCCAAACAACGCTAAAAAACAGTATGCTCTTTTTTCTCTCCATAATACTTACCATATAGTATCATAACTTAACGATAGACTAAAGCAATCACCTAAACTATAATAGCGTCATGAAACCACTTTTATCCATCATCGTCACCGCCCACCACGAAGGCCTCATTGCCCATAAGACTATGCGTTCCATCGAGCGCGCTGTTAGCCTGCTTTGTGATAGCGATATTTCTTACGAAATAATCATATCGATCGACCGTGGTGATGAAGAAACAATTCGCTACTTCGGTAATTATACCGCCCTGCCGATCACTATACATCAATGGGATCACGGTGACCTCGCTCAATCTCGCAATAGTGCTATCACCAAGGCACATGGCCGTTTTATCGCATTTATTGACGCGGATGATTTAATGAGCGCCAACTGGCTGCGAGATGGTGTACAATTTTTAACAGCCCACCCCTATGGTAAATATGTTGCTCATAGTGCATACACTATTGAGTTTGAGGGGGCAAACGCCATTGTTGAAAAAGTTGGCTACACTAATAAAGACCGCGACACCCTGCTGAGTGTACTCTCAGGACGATGGAACTCGGTCATTATTGCACCAAGTACTTTACTCCGCCAGTTTCCATACACACCAAACAGCCCCGGATATGGCTATGAAGATTGGTTTATGAGCTGCCAGTTCATCCAGCATGGTATCAAAAATGTCCTCATTCCGGAAACCGCTATCTTTGTTCGCCGTAAGGCCACTGGCTCGGAATGGGCACGCCAAAAAACTAGCCGCTCAGTGCTCCACGCTCACCCCCTCTTTAGTCCATCGCACTTTCGTACCATCAAGCTTGACTCGGTTGCCACGCCTGCCTCAGAGCAGCAGCGCCAAACGAAAAATACCATCAAAGAACTGCTGATTCGTTCTCACATCCCACTAGGGCTAGTCAAGCGACCGCTGGCAATCATCCGACGCGGACGCAACGTGCTCAAAAAGAAGAAGCAGCTACCGGCGACTGATGTACTGCCAGCATGGCTTGATGCTGAATGGCGAGCATTACATCATATTGAGAAACTAATTTTTCCACCACATCCATTGCCGACAGTATACCACACAATTACCGATGATCATTATCGTGTTGGCTTGGCGTACTGGCAAATATGTCGTGATTTACGAAACGATACCTATGATTATGTGCTGTTCGTACCGTGGCTCAAGCGTGGTGGGGCTGATCTATTTGCTCTTAACTACGCCAACACCGCTGCGTCACTCGGCAAGAAAGTTTTGGTTATTGCCACAAATGAAGTTGACGCTAATTACTCAGAGTGGCGACCACGACTTAACATCGACGTAGATTTCGTGCCATTCGGAACAATTACCCGATTTTTCCCAATAGAACAAAAATATAGGTTGCTAGAACAATTGATCGAGAACATCCATGCACCCGTACTCCATATCCTCAATTCAGAGCTAGCCTATGATTTTGTGCGAGATCACGCAGTATATATCAAGGCCACCAGTAAAAAAGTTATCGCTACGTCCTACAGCCAAAGCACCGATGAAACCGGACGAGTGTTTGGTTTTTCGCACAGCCACCTACCGCAGGTCTATCACCTGCTGGCCGAGATAACCACCGACAATGAAGCTGTCAAGTCGATGTGGATTAATGAATATGCTTATGATGCAGATATGATCACCGTTCATCATCAGCCACTTGATAGCAGTGCGTACACACCGATAACAGAGTTGGCCGGTCAAAAGCGGATTCTCTGGGCGTCCCGCCTATCACCAGAGAAATTACCACAATTAGTTGTAGCTATCGCTAATCTATTGCCTGATGATGTCCATATTGATATGTACGGTGACGCATCAAGCGAGTTTCCCGCCCATAAACTACCGTCACATCCGCGGGTTCATTACCACGGCGGCTTTAACGGTATACCGTCACTGCCCGTTGATAACTATGATGCCTTTCTCTATACGTCCCTGTTTGACGGCATGCCAAATACGCCAATCGAGATAGCCCTGCGCGGATTGCCGCTCGTGGCAGCACGGGTTGGTGGAGTGGCAGACTTTGTTGGTACATATGGACAGATTGTTGATGATATCACCAATCCAAAAGCCTATGCTGAAGCGTTAGCTGTTGTTCTGGACAATCCCAAGACAGCGTTTGCTAACGCTCAATCTCTACGAAAGCAGGCGCTACGTGATTTTTCGCAGAAAAAGTTTTTGACAGAAGTTAGGTGTATGCTTAAGCGGTAGTTGTCCGCTCTACTCGCGCACCCTCATCTCCCCCCTAACCGCCTCGTTACCAGTCTCAAGCGATGGAGCAGCATATTCGTGCCACGTACGGCCGTCAAAGGTAGAGAAGTAGGCGCGGTAGATACCGACTGGGAAGGAGCGAGTGGTCTTGAATTCTTGTTCTTGACCAGGTTGAATGGTGGTTGGCCTGAGGCAGCCGAGATCATAGTTTGCTCCATGTTGGTTGCGCATAACAAAACAGATGTGGTTGGTCGTGGTGATGGGCTGGCTAGCAAAGTTCTTGATCTTAAAGGTGGCAGTCACTGGCTCGCCGGCGCGTGGAGTGGAATTAGAGAAAGTGATACCCTGGGTGAGAGTGGGGTTGGGGAGGATGGTGAATGATAAGCTAGTTACCTCCTTGCCAGTCAACCCCGGTAGCGCCACCCCTTCGTGCCAGCGACTGCCGTCGTATAGCGCAAAGAAGGCTCTATACGTACCCGGCTTGTCAAAAAGACGACTGAGCGAAAACTGCATGCTACCATTTGGAGCAATTCCCTTTGTCGATTGACAGCCGAGGTCATGGTTCTCGCCACGTGGGCCCCGAATAATGAAGCACAAGCGCTGATCAGTCTGCGACACCGCCGAACTAAGATTACGCAGAGTAAATGAGCCGGTCAGCTTGTCACCAGCACGCGCTGGCGCTGGAGTTATTGATAGCCCCTGTGACATGACGACATCTTGCAGCACCCTCATCTCCCCCCTAACCGCCTCGTTACCAGTCTCAAGCGATGGAGCAGCATATTCGTGCCACGTACGGCCGTCAAAGGTAGAGAAGTAGGCGCGGTAGATACCGACTGGGAAGGAGCGAGTGGTCTTGAATTCTTGTTCTTGACCAGGTTGAATGGTGGTTGGCCTGAGGCAGCCGAGATCATAGTTTGCTCCATGTTGGTTGCGCATAACAAAACAGATGTGGTTGGTCGTGGTGATGGGCTGGCTAGCAAAGTTCTTGATCTTAAAGGTGGCAGTCACTGGCTCGCCGGCGCGTGGAGTGGAATTAGAGAAAGTGATACCCTGGGTGAGAGTGGGGTTGGGGAGGATGGTGAACTGCGCCCGGTTACCAGCACTAGCTGGCGTTGGCACCGGGTACTGTGCCTCAGTCCAAGTTATCCCCTTGTCGAGGGTACCACTGATGCGTGCCTTATATACACCGCTTTCTCGCGGAATAAACTCCCGATCATAAACATGGGTCGCACCCGGTGCAAGGCTATTAACCGTATCAAAACTAGCGTCGGCATTTCGTCCGCTTGGACTGGTAATTGCCGCGCCAAAATAACCAAGATCAATTGGCTTCGGGCTGTTGTTTTTGACAGTAAAGCGGATCCGTGTTGGTTGCCCGACGTGGGTTCGTTGATTCTGAATAGTCACCGGAGATGTGACGGTCGGTGCCGTCTGCACGAACGCCGATACTTCACGACTATGTCCCGAGGCTGATTCTGGATAATTATTACTCCAGCCACTGCCGTCTCGGTAATTTGTGATCCAGAATTTGTAGTCTTCCTCTTTCGTTAACTTGGTTGTCGCTCGGTAAGTGTACGTCTGCCACGGCTCAAGAACAACCCGCTGACTGCCAAAATCGTGGTTATTCCACTTACTGTCGCGGGCAGCTATCGCCATAGTGCCTAGATCGCGGCGCTGATTTGTGGCGTTACGGATAGTAAATGATGCCGTGATTGTCATATCCGTAAATAGTTTTGACCCAGTCCCCTCTGTCCTCACTGACAGTGGTGATTCAATTCGTATAGAATTCAGCGGTGAACCAAACCATTCGTTAAAGAAGCGCCAGAAATTACGATTACCATACGCCCCACAGTGTGCTGTTCCCGGATAAGCATCAAGTGCACCTTGATTTGGCTGATATGGGGTGTAGTTGTACAAATTAGCTGTTGCTTGATTCTCGATATATACCCATGAGCCGCCGCAGGCTGCGTTTGGGCTATACTGGATGTAGTTTGATCGACCAGCCTTGTAGCGATATTCACCCGGCCGATTAGTATACAACCGGAATTGGCGCGCCGCCATCCGTAGCTGATTATACATGCCAGCATATTCATTTGAACAGTTTGCTGTATTACCCGGGCCGCTATCTGGACAAGCAAAGCCCATGGCGTACTTGTACTGGCTCTTGAGCGGCCAAACATCGGTGAACAGCGACCCCTGTTCTTTCTTTAGCGTCACCAGCATTACTTGTGGATTAATGCCAAACTCTTTTGATACATTCCAGATAATATTGGCCACCGACAGGCCACCAGCAAACCAGCCGCCTCCTTTTTCAAACGAGGTTTCTTTCGTGCTTGGATTTTCATGATAATCACGCAGGCAGGCATACGGTGGCCCATGCCAACCGCGTTTGGCTGCATATTGCGCTCGCGTACCTCCGCCATACTCGGACGGCCCAGTTCCCCACGTATCGCAGGCTGGCGTATGACTGTTGATAAAGTTTTGGATATCTTGAACACTTGAAAATGTATTGGTGTCATAAAAAACATTGTCATCAATAATTCGCCCGGGACTCCATGGTGACAATGCTCCTGTTTTTGGCCAGAAGACAACCCCTAGACCAACAACACCAACGACGATCAGTGTATACCC
>CAUVPF010000061.1:0-4910 GCA_963553645.1 uncultured Candidatus Saccharibacteria bacterium
CCATTTTATGTCGAAAAACAAGTTGAAGACTGTATGGTGGAAATTGCTGTGCAATATAACGACACCTACATTGAGACGGTGAAGCCATTTGCCAACAACGTGTTGACGCCGGATGGTGGTACACATTTGGTTGGTTTTCGCTCAGCATTGACCAGGGTTATTAACGACTATGCGCGTAAGAACAGCCTGCTGAAAGAAAAAGAAGATAACCTGACTGGTGACGATATTCGCGAAGGCCTGACGGCGATTATCTTGGTTAAATTGCCTGATCCACAGTTTGAGGGTCAGACCAAGAACAAACTTGGTAATCCAGAGATGCGCCGCTATGTTGAGCAAGTGATGAATGAATACTTTTCGTACTATCTGGAAGAGAATCCTGGTATTGCCAAGAAGATCGTCGGTAAGGCGACTTTGGCAGCGCGAGCACGCAAGGCAGCGCGAGCAGCCCGCGACAATGTGATCCGTAAGGGTGCGCTTGATGGTATGGGGCTGCCGGGTAAATTGTGGGATTGTTCAAGTAAGAGCCCGAGTGACAGCGAGATTTATATTGTTGAGGGTAACTCAGCAGCAGGTTCAGCCAAAGAGGGTCGTGACAGTAAAACCCAGGCAATTTTGCCACTTCGTGGTAAGGTGCTGAACACTGAGCGGGCGCGACTTGATAAAATGTTTGCCAATAAAGAGATTGTGGCGATGATTCAGGCATTTGGTGTTGGTATCGGCGATCAGTTTGACATCAATGGTTTGCGTTACCACAAGATTATCATCATGACCGATGCTGATGTTGACGGCAGTCACATTGCGACGTTGCTTCTGACCTTCTTGTTCCGTTATATGAAAGAGGTGGTCGAGGGTGGCTATGTATATCTTGCTAAACCGCCGCTATACTCCATCAACCGCGGGCAGAAGAAAATCTACGCATATGACGAGGCGGAGAAAGACAAAGTTTTGGCAGATTTGATTGCTGATAAGAAGAATCGTGGCACGGTGATTGACGATGAGCAGGATGTCACCAAACAGGCTGGCGTGACGATCTCACGGTTTAAGGGGCTTGGTGAGATGGATGCCGACCAGCTGTGGGAGACAACGATGAATCCAGAAAATCGTGTATTGATTCAGGTCAGCGTGGAAGATGCCGAGGAGGCGGATGCAATCTTTACGCGACTAATGGGTGATGACGTCAGTTTGCGCAAAAGCTTTATTCAGAGCTGGGCAAAAAATGCTAACTTAGAGGATTTGGATATTTAATCATGAGTGATCAGGATAAACAGATGCAACCAACCAGTGAACATGAGCCAATTGAGGCAACACCAGACATGGTAGCGGAGACGTCAACAGGTTTGGAACGACGTCGACTCGAAAATGTGATGCAGGATAACTTCTTCCGCTATTCAATGAGTGTCATCGTTGACCGGGCACTACCAGATGTGCGTGACGGTCTGAAGCCGGTGCATCGCCGTATTTTGTATTCAATGAATCAAAACGGTAACCGTAGTACTGCAAAATTCGTCAAATCAGCGCGTATCATTGGTGATGTGATGGGTAAATATCACCCACACGGTGACTCGGCGATTTATGATTCAATGGTGCGTTTGGCACAAGATTGGGCGATGCGTTATACCCTAGTGCAAGGTCAGGGAAACTTTGGTTCGATGGACGGAGATCCGCCAGCCGCTCACCGTTATACTGAGGCGCGACTCGATAAGCCAGCTGAAGAATTACTAACTGACATTGAAAAGGAAACGGTTGACTTTAAGGACAACTTTGACGGTTCAGAACGTGAGCCAATCGTGCTGCCAGCAAAATTACCAAACCTGCTATTGAACGGTCAGATTGGTATCGCTGTTGGTATGGCGACGAGTATCCCAACGCACAACTTGGGTGAGCTGGTGGATGCGACGATTGAGCTGATTGATAGTCCTGAAGCAACGGTTGATGACTTATTGCAACACGTGAAAGGTCCAGACTTTCCGACAGGGGCAATCGTCTACGGTGGTGCGCCGATGCGTCAGGCGTATGCAACTGGTCGCGGTAGCGTGATGATGCGAGCGGTGGCAGAGATTCAGGAGACTAAACGAGGTCGACACCAGATTGTTGTAACTGAGATACCATATGGTGTAAATAAAGCAACACTAATTGAAAAGATTGGTGAATTGCACAAAGAAAAGAGAGTGCAACTGGCTGACCTACGTGACGAAAGTTCTCGAGGTAAGGTCCGCATTGTCATTGAGCTGAAAAAAGATGCGTATCCAAAGAAGGTGCTAAACCAGCTGTATAAACTGACAGCGCTCCAAACGAGTTTTAATTACAACATGTTGGCATTGGTTAATACCATGCAGCCACGAATCTTGGGTCTGCACGATATTTTGAGCGAATTTATAAAACACCGGCAATCTGTAGTGCGCCGTCGTACTGAGTTTGAGCTGAAAAAGGCAAAGGCACGGGCGCATATCCTGGAGGGTTATAAGATTGCGCTGGATCATATCGATGAGGTGATTAAAACCATTCGTGCTTCAAAAACTCAGGATGAGGCAGAGAAGAATTTGCGTGCTAAGTTCGGGCTGAGCGAGATTCAAGCTAAGGCTATTTTGGCGATGCAGCTGCGACGCTTGACTGGACTTGAGCGTGAAGCGGTTGAAAATGAACTGCGTGAGCTCTTGAAGCTGATTGCACGACTAGAGGCTATTTTGGCTGATGAGCAAGAGATTTTGAATATCATCAAGACCGAGCTCTTGGAGATGAAAGAGAAATATGGTGATGAGAGGCGTAGTAAAATTATCAACCATGAGCTTGGCAAGTTCTCTGATGAGGAGCTGATCCCAGAGGAAGATGCTGTTGTTCTTTTGACAACTGAGAATTATATCAAGCGAACCCTGGCGAGTGACTATCGTAAGCAGAACCGTGGTGGCAAGGGTAAGCGCGGCATGACCACTAAGGAAGAAGACATCATTTACCAGGTGGTGCCAGCAAATACTCATGACTATCTGTTGTTCTTTACGAATCGGGGTCGGATTTTCCGCTTGAAGGCATACGAAGTACCGGCCGCTGGCCTGAGTGCCAAGGGCGTAGCAGCAGTGAATCTGCTCCAGCTGCAGCCAGAAGAGAAGATCACCGCTATCATTAAACACGAGAAGAACGCTGGTGACCAGGGCTACCTATTTATGGCAACTAAGCATGGTACGGTGAAGAAGACTCCGCTTGGCGACTATGCCAATATTCGGACGAACGGGCTTATTGCTATTAAGCTAGACGATGGCGACGAGCTGCGCTGGATCAAGAAAACAGATGGTAAAAGTGATGTGATTATTTCAACATCAGCCGGTCAGGCGATTCGCTTCAACGAGCAGGATGCTCGGCCGATGGGTCGAGCGGCCCGTGGTGTACGTGGGGTGCGTCTACGTCCGAATGATTGTGTCGTCGGTATGGATATCGTTACCAGTGATGAGCAGACACTACTGGTTATCAGCGAAAAGGGCTTTGGTAAGCGCACGAAAGTGACCAACTTCCCAAGTCATAAGCGCGGTGGTGTCGGGATAAAGGCGGCTATTGTAACGGCAAAGACTGGCCCAATTATCTCAGTGCAGACAATTGATCCGACGATGAACGAAGCACTGTTGGTATCGCAAAATGGTCAAACAATCCGGCTAGGCTTGAACGACATCAAGTTGCTTGGCCGAACGACACAGGGCGTGACAATTATGCGGTTGAGTGATGGTGACGCGGTGTCGTCGATTGGTCTAATGGAGAAGCGTCCAGACGAGGAGGAGTAAGCCAAGTGCCGATGCAATACATCCTGATACCGGGCATCGCGTGGTTTGTGGCGCAGTCTTCAAAACATTTGGTTCGATTACTTGGTCGTAATCGCCGAGTTGCTCAGTCGAACCCTCGTTCACCAATCTTGTTTTCCGGTGGCATGCCGAGTGCTCACAGTGCAACGGTGGTGTCACTTGCGCTAACTATCGGCTATTACCAGGGGTGGGGAAGCCCGTTGTTTGGTCTCGCTGCGTGGTTTGCGGCAATTGTGTTGTATGATGCGGTGATGGTGCGATTTTCTTCTGGACAACAAGGTGACTTACTAAATAGAGTAGTGCAGAAAGACTATCCAAAGCTGTCGATAATTAGGGTGGCACATGGTCATACACTGCCAGAAATGCTTGTCGGAGCAGTTCTGGGCGCAGTTGTAACATTTGTTGTAATTTTCGCTACAAGATAATTGCTAATAACCCTTGACCTGACCACTAAGATCAGGTAAGATGAATATCAGTCTGGTTGCTGGAGTGCGAGCCAAGCGACAATCACACTAATGTGTTAGGTGAAGCGAGAGCGGTACACAAACCCGACTATGGTCTTTAACAATTTGATTGTGCAATATCATCGTCAGTTTATATTTTTGTAGAGCCTTAATACTTTGATACAAAGTAGATTTTTAACGGAGAGTTTGATCCTGGCTCAGGATGAATGCTGGCGGCGTGCCTAACACATGCAAGTCGAGCGGCAGCGGGTTCTGCACTATCAACTTGAAGCCTGGACGCGGGGATTTCCGAAGGAAATCAGTCGCATCATTTCGAAAGGAGTGAGTGTCTGGGGTGACTTCAAATTGATGGTGCAGAGTGCCGGCGAGCGGCGAACGGCTGAGTAACGCGTAGGAATTTGCCCCAAAGTGAGGGATAACTGCCCGAAAGGGTAGCTAATACCGCATATGGTCTTCGGATTAAAGGATTTATCCGCTTTGGGAGAAGCCTGCGTTGGATTAGGTAGTTGGTAGGGTAATGGCCTACCAAGCCGACGATCCATAGCTGGTCTGAGAGGATGATCAGCCAGACTGGAACTGAGACACGGTCCAGACTCCTACGGGAGGCAGCAGTGAGGAATCTTCCACAATGGGCGAAAGCCTGATGGAGCAACGCCGCGTG
>CAUVPF010000062.1:0-4631 GCA_963553645.1 uncultured Candidatus Saccharibacteria bacterium
GCCATGGCGACCGCCAAGTCCGCCGCTGGGTCGCTGAGTTTCAAGCCGCCAACCACATTGATATAAATATCTTTGTCGGAGAGGTTGAGCTTGGTGCGCTTTTCCAGCACCGCCACCAGCAGGTTCAAGCGATTAAGATCAAAGCCGCTGGCCGCGCGTTTGGGATAGCCAAAATTCGTCGGATTGACCAGCGCCTGAATTTCCACCAGTAGCGGCCGCGCGCCCTCCATGGTCGCCAGGACAATTGACCCATCAAGGTTTTGCCGCTCCGCTAGCAAACTCGCCGACGGATTAGCCACAATCCGTAAGCCGTCCTCGTGCATCTCAAAAATTGCTGCCTCGTTGGTCGAGCCATAGCGATTTTTCTGTGCCCGCACCACGCGAAAACCGCCGTAGCGATCGCCCTCAAAATTCAGCACCACATCGACCAAATGTTCCAGGACTTTCGGCCCGGCAATTGAACCTTCTTTGGTGACGTGGCCGACCAAAATCACTACGGTGTTCGAGGCTTTGGCAGCGCGAATAATGACGTTGGATGAGTTGGTAATTTGGCTGACTGAGCCTGGCGCTGAGGCAATTTCTGCGAGCGACAATGTCTGGATGGAATCGACAATCACCAGGTTGTACTGGCCAGTCTGGATGGAGGCGGCGATGTCCTCGGCACTGTTACTGGACGCCAGCTGCAGACTCTCTAAGTCAACCGCCCCCAACCGCTCAGCCCGCAATTTGACCTGCGACACCGACTCCTCACCACTGACATAGAGCACTTGGTTTTGTCGGGCAATAAACGCTGCGACTTGTGCTAGCAGGGTACTTTTTCCAATTCCCGGCTGTCCCGCCACCAGCACCACACCGCCCGGCAAAAAGCCGCCGCCAAGCACTGCGTCAAGGTCGGCGATGCCGGTTGCCAGCCGTGCTTGCTTGGCGTCGGCGGCCGTTTCGCTGAGCCTGAGCGTGGTGAGCGCCTTGCCCTTGCCACTGCTGCGAGCTACCGCCGACGCGCCCGTATCAACCGGTAATTGCTCAACCAGCGAATTCCACTCACCGCAATTGTCACACTTGCCGACCCATTTCGGATAGCTGGCGCCGCACTGTTGGCAGATGAATTGTGATTTTGCTCGGGCCATTATTTAACCACCTTTTGACTGTCAAGGCTTTGACTGAGTCGATCCGCCTGCTCACCCAGCGCGTTTAATTTTTCGACATCAGTGTTATAGGCATCGACCTTGCCCTGGATGGTTTGCTGTTCACGACGCAGCGCCAGGCCGCGCTGGCTCAGCCGTGATCGCTCAGTCTGAAACTCAGCTTGTGTCTGAAAACCACCCGTCGTTGCCCGCTGGTTAAATGCCGCTACATCTTGGTTATAGGCATTAATGCGTGCATGGTATGTTGTCGTCAGCTGCTCAATTTCGCGCTTCCGCTTATCGAGACTGGCCGCCAGTGCGTCAGCCTCGGCCTCGGCACTGGTGAACTTTTCATTATACTGGGCATGCAATTTTAACAGCGCCGCTCGATTGCTGAAGTATTCGGCATAGTGCGCCTCCAGCTCCGACCCGAGATCGGCAAACTCTGTACCCAAAATCGAATGCAGCTCATTGGCACGCGTACCTGGCTGAGCACGCTCATAATACGCCATCCGCTCCTCCAGCTTTTTGGTCTTGACCTTGGTATAAGCCGCTTCTAACAGCTCGCCCAGCCGCCGGCGCTGCTCCGCCGAATAGCGCGACCACGCCACGTGCAGCATTTCGTGAGCCGCCGTCACCTCTTTGATACCGTCTAGCTCCGCGTTCTGCACGTTATAAATGTGAATAGTCTCTTTGGCGTGGGTGTAGCAGCCGACAATCGGGCTAGCCTGTTCGACACGACGGCAATCTTGATTAAACTGCGTAGCGTTTTCCAGCCGTGGCTGCGCGAGATAAAAGCTAAATTTAGCCTTGTCAGTCATCGTCGCCCGATGGGCCAGCGTCGCTATATCCTGACTGGGTTGATACTGCCAAACCCTGATATGATCCAGCACCAGCTGGCGATTGAGTACCAGCCAGCTACCGCCGGCTACCAGCCCCAGAAATAGCACGACACTAACGAGATTACGCAGCCGTAACATTGATCACCACCTTACGATTTTTTGTAGTTGCTACCAAGGCTACACCAGGGCGTGCCTGCTCAGACAACAAAACGTCACTGAGCGGATCAGCCAACATCGTCTGAATCGTCTGCCGAAGTACCCGCGCGCCGCGCTGCTCATCAAAGCCGTTGTCTATGATACAACGTTTAGCACTTGGCGTAATCACCAGCGTCATTTGCTGTGCCCGTACCGCCGCCTTGAGCTCACTCACGAGATTATCAAAAATCTTACCCACCACCGGCCGAGTCAAGCTCTTGAAATGCACCACCGCATCAAACCGCCCGATTAACTCCGGCCGCAGTAGCTCCTCCAGCTCGCGCCGCGCCGCCCGAGCGTTGCGCTCATTCACATCATCCGCCCGTGAAGTATCGTCGCCATGCGAGCCAAAGCCCAGCTCACCGTCGCGCACCATTGCCTCGGCGCCAACATTGCTGGTCAAGATCACGATCGTCTGCCGGAAGCTCACCGACCGACCGCGCGAATCGCTTAGCTTACCGTCTTCTAAAATCTGCAGTAGCAAGTTCAGTACATCTGGATGCGCCTTTTCGATCTCGTCAAACAATACCACGCTGTACGGCCGCCGGCGAACCTTGTCAGTCAATTTGCCGCCCTCATCATAGCCAACATAACCAGCCGGCGCACCGATCAACTGGCTGGCTGTATGTCGCTCCGAAAACTCACTCATGTCGATCTTGATCAAACTATTGTCGCCGCCAAACACTTCCCGTGCCAATACGCGAGCTAGCTCCGTCTTACCCACACCAGTCGGCCCGAGAAAAATGAACGACCCAAGCGGTCCCGACCGCCGACTCAGCCCGGCCCGTGCCCGGCGAATGGTTCGCGCCAATGTCGCCACGGCCTCCTCTTGACCGAGCACCGACCGGCCCAGTCGCTGCTCCAGCGCCGCCAGATCTTTGCGCTCATTTACCGTCACTTTTTCCGCTGGCACACCAGCCATCGCCGCGACCGCTCGCCGCACATCATCCTCGGTTAGCTCCGGTAGTGCCGGATCGTCAGCCGGTAGCTGCTTGGCCTGCTGCTCCAGCTGTTTGATACGAACCTTTAGCTCAGCCGCGCGTTGATATTGCTCAGCCTCGACCGCCGCATCGAGCTTGCCCGCTAGCTGTTTGATCCGCCGCGCTAATTGTTGTTGCTTGGTCAGTTTAGCCGGCCGCCGCGTACTAACCAGCGCCGCTGCCTCGTCGAGTACATCAATCGCTTTATCCGGCAAATGACGCTCCGTCACGTAGCGCTGACTGAGGGCCACGCTCAGCTCGATCATCTCATCAGAAATCCGCAGTCGATGATGTGTCGCCAGCCGGCCCGCTAGCGCCCGCACCATAGCTACGGCCGCCTGCTCATCCGGCTCCGCTACCGTCACCGCCTGAAACCGCCGACTGAGGGCCGCATCTTTTTCGATGTGCTTGCGGTACTCGTCAAACGTCGTCGCGCCGATCACTCGCACCTCACCACGCGCCAACGCTGGCTTTAGGACGTTCGCCGCATCCATCGAGCCCTCGGCCGAGCCAGCACCGACCAGCAAATGCAGCTCATCAATGAACAATATAATCTCCTGATGATTACGCGCTGCAGCCACAACTTTTTGTAAGCGCTCTTCAAACTGGCCGCGAAACTTTGTACCGGCGACCATAGCCGTCAGGTCAAGCTGAATCAGCCGCTTGCCGACCAAAAACTCCGGCACCGTCCCCGCTGCGATGCGCTGCGCCAATCCTTCGACCACTGCGGTTTTACCGACGCCCGGCTCGCCGATCAGCGCTGGGTTATTTTTACCGCGCCGCCCAAGCACCGTGATCAGCCGCTCCGTCTCGGCCTCCCGACCAACCACTGGATCGAGCAGTCCGCTCCGCGCTCGCTCGGTCATGTCAACTCCGTAGCGATCAAGCAGCTTGAGATCAGCCGACCGACGAGCATGCGGCGCCGCACCTTCCTTCGACTCGTCCTGTATGGCCTCCAGCTGCTGCCGATCAAACACGTCCTCCAATGTACCGCGTAGCTCGTCCAGATTTACATTCATATCACTGAGTAGCTTCGTCGCCCGAGCCTTGTGCTGCAGTAGCATGCTATAAACAATGTGCTCAGTGCCGATGCGCTCCTGCCCAAACTCTGTGGCCAGCTGCCAGGCCGTCCGTATCGTCTCCAGTACCTCGGCGTTCATGCCTTTGTGAACAACCATCACCACGAATGATTGCCCGGTTAAGCCCAGTGCTAGCTCCGCCCGATCCAAGGTCACGCCATTCTCCGCCAAAATCTTCGCACCCAGCGATGAATTTTGCGCCAGCACGCCGAGCAGCACATGCTCGGTACCGACATACGGACTGCCACTATTATGCGCTAGCAGCCCGGCACGCTCTAAGCTGGCCTTGGCGGTATCAGTGAGCCGAGATTCCAATTCAGAAAAATCTTCCGGCATATCGCCCTCCTTTCGTTTTCGGCGATTCTCACGAGGCAGCCTATTCCGCCACCTCCTCAACCGCGCTCATCAAGC
>CAUVPF010000063.1:0-4260 GCA_963553645.1 uncultured Candidatus Saccharibacteria bacterium
AGCAGGTCTCAGCTCTGCGACAAGAAATCAATTTCTTTGATAATATCAAGCAGCGCCTGGGCTTTGCGAGTCTCGTCAGGGATGGCGACGGCAGCTTCATGCGCTGGGGCAATCAGTGAGGTATCATCAGTTGAGCGCAGCAATAGGAGGTAGGTATCGAACTTTTCCTCGGGCGAGACGTTGAGCTTATTAACCAGCGGTCGAAGCTCGCTGAGGGCATTTTGCTTGATATCGTCAAGCGACATATCGGTCGGGGTGATATACGATCGGCTGGCACTGTCGGTGGTTGGTCGTGGTGCTGGTGCGGCTGTACTGGGCGGCGCGGTGGTTTGCGACTTGGCCGGGCGGCCTGTTGTGTCGGCGCTCTGTGCACCAGTCTCTTCAAACCGTAGATTGTCATCACTGCCACCAGAGACACCCGCCAGCACGTTGGCTAGATCTTGATCGCTGTTGACTTGTCCGCTGTCTTGAATTGTCATACCCCACCTCTTTTCACATTACGATTATGCTTGCTTTCTATGCTATACTGTAACACAGGAAAAGGAGGAATTTCAAGATGCTTGACGACAAAAATCTTTTAGTGCAGCGCGACCCGGGTAATACACGAACGAGTGCAGTGGCAGTGACGACACAGACGGACTTTGCGGCCGAAGTAGAGTCACCGGCGATCCCTGGTGAAGTAACCAGTGTGGTGCTGGCTGGCATGGGCGGCTCGGCGCTGGCGGCAGATATGGTCAAGGTGCTGACAACTGATCAGATTATGGTGCCGCTTGAGGTAGTGAAAGGCTATCAGTTGCCACATTTTGTGAATGAAAAAACACTGGTTATTGCTATTAGCCACTCGGGCAACACCGAGGAGACGATGAGTTGCTATCAGCAGGCTCGTGAGCATGGCTGCCAGTTGGCGGTGATGGCGACGGGCGGGAAATTGTTTGCAGCGGCCGAGGCGGATAATCTGCCGCGGGTACGCGTCCCGTCGGGCGGCCAGCCGCGGATGTCAACGATTTATCATTTGCGCGGGCTGCTAAAGCTGCTCAGCCAGTTTGAGGTGATCGACGATAGCCTGTACCACGCGGTCGCAACCAGTGGCGCATGGCTGAAAGATCAGCTGAGCCAATGGGATGAGGAGGTGCCGACGGCGGATAATTATGCCAAGCAACTGGCGCTCAAACTGATTGGCTCGACCCAGGTGTTTTATGCGGGCGAGTTGACATGGCCGCTAGCGTATAAGTGGAAGATTAGCTTTAATGAGTCAGCAAAAAACGTAGCGTTTTGGAATCAATATCCGGAGTTCAGCCACAATGAGTTCATCGGCTGGTCATCACATCCGGTCGATAAGCCGTATAAGGTCGTTGATTTTCGGAGCAGCCTTGAGCGTCCGCGAATTCGGGAGCGGATGGAGTTAACTGATCGGTTATTATCAGGCATGCGCCCGAAGGCCGAAGTAGTCGAGCTACAGGGCGAGACACTGGTTGAGCAGCTGCTGTGGGGGCTGGCGCTGGGCGAGATTGTCAGTATCTATGCGGGTATTCTCAACGGTGTTAATCCAGAGCCAGTGGCATTGGTGGAGCAGCTAAAGAAAGAATTGTCGTAGGCTCATTTGAACCAGCAAATAAAAAGCGGCGCCCAAGGGGGATGGGGCGTCGCTTTTACTTTAGAGCTCATTGAGGGCCATGACGGACCCTGTGAATTTAGTGGCGCAAGCTCTCAATTGGATCTTTACCAGCAGCGCGACTGGCTGGATAGATGCCAAAGAGCATACCGATAACGAGTGCTCCACCGATAGTCAGGGCGGCCGCTTGCCATTCGAGAACTGGGGTGAACGGTAGGTACATACCGAGGAGGAATGACGCACCGAGGCCGATAACGTAGCCGAGAACACCGCCAAATAGACCGATGATGGCTGATTCGATGAGGAATTGGGCGACAATAGTGCGGTTGGTGGCACCAACGGCCTTGCGGATACCGACTTCGCGCTGGCGTTCGGCGACCGAAACGAGCATGATGTTGGTGATGCCGATGCCACCAACTAGCAGCGAGATGCCGGCGATGACCGCCATGGCGGTTGAGAGCGCGTTCACCAGGTGTGAATTCGGTGCGGTGATGGCTTGGCCGACCAGGGTGTGGTAGTCGGTATCGCCCTGATGCTGCTGGGCAAGGACTTTTTTGGCGGCATCAATTTTAGTTTGCAGCGCTGCACCGTTGTCAGCAGTGATGAGAATTTGCTGGATTTGGGCGGTGTTTTGGGTGAACTTTTTACTGACGGTGAGCGGCAGAATGATGGAGCGATTAAAATCAACACCGAGGTAACTAGGCGCAGTTTCCGGCTCGTCGAGGACGCCGACGACTGTGAGCGTTTCGCCGCGGAGCTTGAGGACGCTACCGAGTGATTTTTCAGTGCCAAATAGGTCAATTGACAGCTGCTTGCCGATCACGACGCCGTTGGCTTCGTCGATGAACTGCCCTTCGCGCAACTTGAGGCCGGCGAGTTTCGCCAGTTCACCCGAGCTACCGATAATGGTGATGCGTTCTAGTTTGGTCTTGCCGTCCGGTGTCGATAAATTAGCATGAAATGTCGCCAGTGGTGCGGCGCTGTTGTTGGTCGCCTTGGCAATTTCTCGGGCGTCCTGCTCGGTCAGTGTGTTCACCATTTGGGCGGCGTGTCCGGAGCTGAGTGACAGTAATGAATCTGGCCGCGCCTCGCTACCAGACCGAATGAGCGCGGTGGTATCAGAGATCTTGGCGGACTGATCGCCAAACAGGCGGCTCGTGCCGGTCAGCAGCGACAGAATAATGGTGATACTGGCGATGCCGACCATGATGCCAAAAATCGACAGGTAGGTGCGGACTTTATTTGACTTGAGCGATTCAGTCGCGTTCTCGAAGTGATTATTGAGGAGCATTTTCATGACTTTTTCGTAGCTTTCCGTTCTTTTTTGGCTGGTTTCTTCGTTGACTTTGCGGCAGCAGTTGTTGCATCGTCGGCTTTATCGGATTTAGGGGCGGGCTTCTTTTCGGTTGGCGCGCTAGAACTCTTTGTAGTATCAGGGTCAGCTGATTTTTTACCCTGTTCAGTATCGGTTTTTGTGGTCTTTGCGGTTGTTTTGGTTGAAGGAGCGCCAAGTGGCCGCTTTGGTGGGAGGTCGTCCCGTAATTTCACTGGATCGGCTGGCTTGTCGGGAGCAGTGGATGAGGCTACTTCCTCCTTCTTGGTTGTCTGCTTTTCAGGAGTG
Organism: uncultured Candidatus Saccharibacteria bacterium; assembly: GCA_963553645.1. Classification (GTDB taxonomy): domain Bacteria; phylum Patescibacteriota; class Saccharimonadia; order Saccharimonadales; family Saccharimonadaceae; genus Nanosynbacter. Next base: position 3,234 of record CAUVPF010000063.1, read on the forward strand.
GCTTTGGTTGACTCGGCCTTCTCGGTTTTCTCAGCTTTCTCTACCTTCTCGCTCTTTTCATTTGGCTCATCTTTTGCGTCTTTGGTGGCTACTATGTGCGCTGGAGTTGAGCTCACTGGAGTTGCTGGCTGGTCATCACCGCCCAGCTTTTGCTTAAAGATCTTCTTGATGTGATGAGTATCGGTATCAATACGCCCATCAAGCATAGAAATCACCCGGCTGGCATAGGACAGCAGCTCTGGATTGTGCGTCACCATGATAATCGTGTTGCCTCGGCGGTGAATATCGGACAGCTCCTCCATGATGATGTGGCTGGACTTGGAATCGAGGTTGCCGGTCGGCTCGTCGGCTAGGATGATTGATGGACTGTTGACTAGCGCTCGGGCGATCGCCACACGCTGAACTTGACCGCCGGATAGTTGATGCGGCAGATAATATTCGCGTTCGCCCAGATGGAAATTACGCAAAATTCGGCTGGCTTCTTGGAGGCGCTTGGTTTTGCTGATGCCTTTGTAGGTGAGCGGCAGGGCAACATTATCAATCACCGTCAGGCGCGGGATGAGATTGAAATGTTGAAAAATAAAGCCAATATCGCGAGAACGAATCGTGGCGTGATGTGTCGCTGTCAGATCCTCGACTGGTTTGTTGTCAAGGTAATATTCGCCCTCTGATGGGTGGTCAAGCAGCCCGAGGATGTTAAGCAGGGTCGTCTTGCCGCAGCCGGATGGGCCAACGATGGCGATGAACTCGCCCTTTTTGACCTCGAGATTGACATTGTCCAGTGCCACCTGCTCGGCGTCACCGAACCCAAATCGTTTCGTTACATTAGTAAGTTTAATTCGCGTTGAAGGATCATTCATCATTACCTTTTATTATAGACAAAAAGCCGCCCTGGTTGCAACCGCTAGCGGACTTTCTGTTATAATATGCATCATGGAAGGATGCAGGAGTGGTTGAACTGGCACGCCTGGAAAGTGTGTAGGCTCTTCACGGGGTCTCCGGGGTTCGAATCCCCGTCCTTCCGCCA
>CAUVPF010000064.1:0-4259 GCA_963553645.1 uncultured Candidatus Saccharibacteria bacterium
TATTCTGATATATTATGCAACATTATGTCCAACTTGCTGAATCACTGCATCCATAACGGAGCGGTAATAGTTTTGTCGACTTCTAAGCTGCCAATTCTCCAAAATGAGCTTGTCACCAAAATCACGACCGGTAAACCCAGACCACACTGCCATATACTTAGCATCCCTATGTTCTCTAGCGACTTTATTTGCTTTATCAGCGGCAGCTTGGCTTGATTTAATATCAATCCCAACCTCAACACCGTTATAATTCACGACAATATCTATACCGTTCAGTTCTTCCTCATCGTTTGCACCCCTGATGCCATGCACTTCCTGCATTGAACTTAGGACGCTCTCTGCTGCAATTTCCTGTCTCATACCAACGAGGGTTATTTGTGCCGCATTTTCTGCATATTTAGCAATTTCCCCGCTCTTACCCATCGTTAAAGCAACACCGCCAACAAAATCAGTTAACTGCTGCATCCGCGAGCATTGCTCCGCATCTATTATCTTACGAAGAGCATGGTTAAATGTGATTATTGGACCAAGTAATTTCTTTTTCTCAGGACGCTTCATCATGTCACCATGCTGATCAAACTGTCGCTTCGCTAACAGCCAATTTGGTGTCGCTGCCATGAGCGCTAATTGACGAGTCTGGTCGCTCTCATATTTATGAGTTCGCCCCACTCGCTCCGATAGGGCTTGTGCAGCCATAATAGCAACTGCTTTTGCGCGCAGCACACTAGGTAAGCTTTCGATAAGGTGTACGCCCCACTCTTCGGTATTACTCTCTTGTGCTGGCTGTCGCTCAGCTCTTTGAGACTTCACCTCATTGATTATTTTTTGGTATTCTGGTGTTTTTGTGACAGCATATAATAAGTCATCCACCCTGCCCCAACGAGGTGGCGTCAACCTTCGTGCTGATGTCCGTTCATGATTAAGCATAACTGTAGTGAATATTAGCATAAACTTGATAAAAAATCAAGTTCCTGATTCACTACCCTTATCAAAAGATGCTATACTATATCCATGAGACTCTTCAAAACCCTCATCTCGCGCATTCTCGCCCGCTCTGTCACTACATTCTTCCTGCATAATCCGCACATCAAGCTCGTTGCCGTCGTCGGCAGCGTCGGTAAAACTACTACCAAATCAACCCTCGTCAGCGTCCTAAACTCCAACTATAAAATCCGCACCAATCGCGGCAACTTCAATGCCGAGTTTAGCGCGCCGCTGGAAATTCTCGGTGTCGATTCACCACAGAATCCCCGCTCGGTATGGAATTGGCTATCGGTCTTGGGCCGAGCCCGCCGCGCTGCCCGCCGCCAGCATGACCTCGACGTTATCGTCCAAGAATTCGGCATTGATCACCCCGGTGAAATGGCTGCATTTGGCCGCTATATTCGCCCTGACATTACCATCGTCACCGCCATCGCACCCGAGCACATGGAGTTTTTTGGCTCACTAGAAACTGTCGCCCGCGAGGAATTTGCACTCGCTGAATGTAGCGAAAAAGTGATCTACAACCGCGACGACATTCGCCCCGAGTTCGTGGACTTCGCCGATTGCGGCCAAATCATTTCCTACGGTACTGAGCCGGGCGCCGACTACCAGATGGCTATCGGTAAGTTTACCAGCGGCAAGGGCTTTCAGTGCCAGATCATCCACGCCGACCAAACCTCGCGTCCATTCATCATCCCTGTTGTCGGCGTGCATCAACTCCGCGTTGCCGGCGGCGCAGCGGCGGTGGCGTTAGAGCTTGGACTTGACATTGAATGTGTGATGACCATGCTCGAGAATTTCACACCAGTCAGCGGCCGCATGAATATCTTGCCCGGTATCAACAATGCAACTATCATCGACGACTCGTATAATTCCAGTCCCCTCGCTGTAAAATCCGCCCTGACAACCCTCTACCAGCTGCCCGCCAAAACCAAAATCGCTGTCCTTGGCGACATGAACGAGCTGGGCGAAACCACGGCTACCGAACACGCCGCCGTTGGCGCGCTATGCGACCCAAAGCAGCTCGATCACGTCATCACCGTCGGCCGCCTGGCCGAGCAATTCCTCGCTCCAGTTGCTCAGCAAAATGGCTGCACCGTCACCTCGTTTACTAAGGCCACTGACACTACTGAACTCCTTACCCACTTGGCCAATAAAGACACCACTCTCCTTTTCAAAGGCTCGCAGGGCGGCATCTACCTCGAAGAAGCCATCAAGCCGCTTCTCAAAAACCCCGCGGATAGCCAAAAGCTCGTCCGCCAGTCAGACGCGTGGCTTAAAAAGAAACGGCAGTTTTTTGAAAGCGACCATTGATGACCGAAAATACTCCATCAAAAAAATCAATTGCCACCCGCATTATACGTTGGCTTATTTACGGCCTGACGATCCTCGTTTTTGTGCTTGCGACTGCTCATAATGACCACCTACACAAGCTCAACTCCGACCAATTCGGCCCACCTGACTATTATTATGATTACTATCTGCACGACTCGATGTGGTTTATTGTAGCCCTGCTTGTCACCTTGCTCATGATAGGAATAACGGACCGGTCAATCACCGCCGCCCGCCACCAGAATCTACGCAATCGCTGGCCACTGGTTATAACAGGCATCCTGTTTTACCTCACAATACTGATACTGCTCCTCGATGTGACAATCGGCGGGTGGGGCATCCCGGGGCGCTGCGGCAGCGGATTTTCCACCGGTAACTGCTTTCTGGCTGATGGACTCGGGGAATTCGTATACCTGTTCTGTATGCCGCCGCTTTTCATCTGCGGAACATCTCTTATGATTATCAATCGCCGCACCAAGTACCGCCAGGGCCGTAAAAAATCACTGCGATAGCCTATAAAGGAACGCCAGCCAGAACAATGCCGCTACCGCGAGGCTACTGAACGCACAGAGTTTATATACACCCCTCAGCCACACCGCCATCCATACTCCCGCCGCCGACAGCAGCATCGGTAGTGCCATTGCTGCTATCTCAGTAACATGATATTCACGAATCCACCACGTATCCCACCTCGCCACAACAAGGAGTAGCGCACACAAAGCTATCGGTGCAACCACCAGCACAATCACGACCGTATCGCTCAAGTATGGCTTATCCGTCGTCACTACATCGTCTTTCATAACCTACCCCTCATGATAAATCGGCTGTGTTAGTTAATCAACCTATTACCATGAGCAATGGGCCGCCGAATGGTAATGAAATCCCTTGGTCACATCCTTGATGCTTTGACGTACTTGTTGGCTCATCTTCACAACTTGCCCCGCCAAACTCCATCAACGATTCACTCTGAACAGCTGAATACTTGTCAATATTATAGCGATGATACCAACTATGAGTCCGGTTTTCGCCCAATTAGAAAGCCCCTCAAAACCGCCCCCAAACAAGGATGTCTGCAGTAGGAACAAAAATGACACGGGGATAAATAGCCATAAAACAGCCGCCAGATGTGAAAGTGGAAAATTCTTTCTTCTATTCGCAGAAGTAAACAATAATAACAGACTAATCACGGCGGCAATACATTCTATAATCAGCCCTATCTGATATGTATCACCTCGCACCACGAGTAACGGCATGGTAGCCATAACGGCCGTCAATAATATATTCTGCGTTATCTTTTTATTCTTTTTCACAATCACCCCCCTTCGGTAGTTTGTTTAGTTTTATTAATCTTCATGGTGTGATTAACCATGCGCTACTTCACCGTCCCCCTGCGGATGGCTGTGAAAACCAAAAATGATGAAACCATCCTTCTACCAGTGCAAATGTGCATACGATGAGCAGCACTACGGCAATGGAGCGTAGACTTTTTATAAAAATTACCGTGAGCAGGTTTATAGCTATACCGATCACACTTGCCCACACAAGAATGATCCCTAACAGCGAGTTAACTTGCCTTGGATTCATGTCTAGATTCAGTATTCCCGCGAATAGGCAAAATGCCATTACCGCCAATAGACATGTATAAGTTGTCGTGGCGTATTTTACAATCTTATTTTTCTTCACAGCCCATCTTGTTGAACATAACACATTTTACTTTCCAAGCTCACTAGAACCGTATCTCTTTTACAGCCTCGGACAAAAAATATCCAAAAACGAGTAATAAGCTGGCGACGATACTGGGTACACAACAAAATTTATAACCCCCAGAAGCTCTTACTAAAATGACAATGCCCGCTATCATAAATATAACACTCAAAGCTAGCAACGAGCATTGTGCAACAAATATACTGACACCATCAGCCAATAGCGGACCGATTATGTAG
>CAUVPF010000065.1:0-4190 GCA_963553645.1 uncultured Candidatus Saccharibacteria bacterium
TTCTTATTTAATAAAAATTACACGCCGTATATTATGCCCCTGAAGGGCGATGTCGAGCAGCAGCTCCGGCCGCTATTTTTGTTTGACTATATCAATCACGTTAATTTGGGTGCGGGCACTGGTCTTAGTGTGCGGGATTATGAACTGAGCGAAGCGGAAGACAACGTGCTACTACGAACAGACCTCGCCAAGGTTGGCCGGGCGGAAACCTTGATTCATTTGATCGAGCATGAGCGTGGCGACATCGTAGAGTTTTCGGAAACTGAGCATGAGTTTAAGCGAATGAAAGGTGTGCTGGCACGGTTTACCGACCCGAATGATCCAGAAAAAGTCTTTTACACGGCCAAGTTGATCCAGCAGGGGCAGACGCTCAAAAGTGCGCTGGCGTGGGAGTTTTCTGACGGTAAGTTTGGCGCGTTTAAGGCGGAGGTTGGGTTTAAGGTGCCAGATGACAACCAGGTGCTGATTATCGGTCAGGATATTTTCGCCTTTAATCCGTCGAAATTTGAGCGGATGTTTGGCTACGAGTATAAGAAGCAGGTGATTGCTGATAAGAAAGTGGCGGAAATTGAAAAGGAATATAAGTTGAGTTTTCCAGAGGGCTTGGATCTGAATGCGTTGGTCAAGGAACGTAAAAAGACCATCAATAAACTACAGAAATTGGAGATTGGCGAGGTCAAGCAAGAGCAGGTGCTGGACTATGCTGATGAGATGCAGCTGGAGCTGATGAGCGATGATAATGGCGCGATTATCATTATGGACGGTAATGATCTGGATATGTTCGTGAACCTGATCAACGAGGATTACATTGAGAGTAAAATTACCGGCAAACGCTACGAAATTAAGTCGAAAAAACTGCTGGGCGAGCCAGAGGGTGAACCGCCACGAGGTTAGCTATGGACCAGGAATTGGCGCTGGCGATTTTGATGAGTGGTCGGTCGGCGCTGCTGACGGGCGCGGCTGGTACGGGCAAAACGCACCTGTTGAACACGTTTATTGCACAGGCGCGTGACCAGGGTAAAAAGGTGTCGGTAACAGCGACGACGGGCTTGGCGGCGACGCATTTGGGTGGCAATACCATTCACAGTTGGAGTGGTATTGGCGTCAGTGATTATTTGGCGAACAACTTTTTTGATCGGCTGTCAAAAACGCGGCGCGAGGTGATTATGAAGACCGATGTGCTGGTGATTGACGAGATTTCCATGCTGCATGATTTTCGGCTGGATATGGTCGATCAGGTGCTGCGCGGTGTCCGGGAAAATGATCAGCCATTTGGTGGCGTGCAGTTGGTGATGAGCGGTGATTTTTTCCAATTACCACCGATCAATCGTCCGGGCGAGCGGGGCGGCGGTTTCGTGGTGTATTCGGAAGCGTGGCAGGAATTGCAGCCGGCAGTGCTATATCTGGAGCGGCAATACCGGCAAAATGACGAGCAGCTGCTGGAGATTTTGACGGCGCTGAGAAATGACGATATTAGGCGGCATCATGCTGAGATGTTACTGGCGCGAACGGAAATTGAACCACCTGACGGTGACATCACCGAGCTACATACCGTCAATGTTGATGTCGATGCTATCAATAGTCAGAAGCTGGCGGAGCTGGCGGGCGAGGAGCGAACGTATCAGCAGACGACGACGGGTTCAAAAGTGTATGTCGAAAGTCTGCAGCGTTCGGTGTTGGCGCCGAGTGAACTTGTGTTGAAATTGGGTGCGTTGGTGATGGCGGTGAAAAATTCGCCGCAGAAATTGTACGCCAATGGGAGCATCGGCACAGTGGTGGATTTTGAGCCGCTGACCGATTATCCGATCGTCGAGTTTCGCAGTGGCCAGCAGGTGACCATGGTACCGGATGTGTGGGAACTGCGCGACGGCGAGCGTAAGCGGGCGAGTATCTCGCAGGTGCCACTGCGCCTGGCGTGGGCCATCACCGTGCATAAAAGCCAAGGTATGACGCTGGACGCGGCAAAAATTGACCTGAGAAAAGCGTTTGTTGAAGGTATGGGTTATGTGGCGCTGAGCCGGGTGCGTGATCTTGATAATCTCTATCTTTACGGCATTAACCGCAAAGCGCTGGAAGTCTCGCCCGATGCGCTGGCGATTGATGAGGTGCTGCAGCGGGCAAGTAGTAAAGCGGCCAACCACTATCGTCCGATGTTGGAGGAGATGAAGCGAAAGCAGTCAACGCCGAAAAAATCCGCCAAGAAGTCTCAGTCTGGCAGTTGGCAGCAAAAGATTGCCAAAATGCGCGAAACCTACCCCAACGCCTATATGCCGTGGGAAAAAGCCGACGACGACATCCTCAAACAGGAGTTTTTACAGGGTGCAACCATCCAGCAACTTAGTCAAAAACTCGGTCGTCACGAAGGCTCAATTAAGATGCGGCTGCAGAAGCATTTTGGGGAGGATGTGGTGCAGTAGCCCCGGGCTGGCAGATGAGCTGATAACTTGGTATAATATATTTTGATGACAACGAAGCAATCTGAACGCATCGTGTTTCCAAAGAAGTTTTTATGGGGTGCAGCGACGTCGGCACATCAGGTCGAGGGCGGTCTGGTGAATCAGTGGACGACGTGGGAGCTTGAACATGCCAAGCGGCTGTCCGTGCAGGCGCTGCATCAATTTGGTGATATCGATAGCTGGCCGCGCATCAAAAAAGAGGCGACTAGGCCTGACAACTACGTATCGGGGCGGGGTGTCGATCATTACCATCGCTACGAGGAAGATTTCGCGATTCTCAAGAGTCTCAACATGAATGCCTTTCGGTTCTGCATTGAATGGGCGCGAATTGAGCCGCAGGAGGGTGCGTGGGACGCGGCGGCGATTGCCCACTATCGGACGTATCTGCGGACGCTGAAAAAGATGGGCATTACACCGGTGGTGACGCTGTTTCATTTCACGCTGCCGGAGTGGTTTATGGCCAAGGGTGGTTTTGAAAAGCGGCGCAACATCAAATACTTCGTGTATTATGTCGAGAAAGTCTTGAGCGAGCTGGGGCGCGATATCGAGTGGATTGTGACCATTAACGAGCCGACCGTGTACGCTGGCGAGAGTTATCTCGAAGGGCATTGGCCGCCGAATAAAACTCGCAAACGTGATCTGCTGCGCGTACTCTGCAACCTTGTTGCGGCGCACAAAAAAGTTTACAAATTGACGCGTGCTCGCAAAAAATGGAAGGTGTCGATGGCGCATCATCTGATCTATTGTTATCCTGGCGATGATGCAATTCTCAGTCGTGCTAGTGCGCGGGTGGCGAATTATTTCCTGAATACGTGGGTGCTGCGTCGAGTGCGGCGGCACAGTGATTTCTTGGCGATCAATTATTACTTTGCGCGGCGGATTTATGGCTATCGGGCACATGACCCGTACCTGAAGGTCAGTGATCTTGGCTGGGATATGCAGCCGGATAAATTGCAGTATCTACTGGAGGACGTGGCCGAGCGCTACCAGTTGCCAATTATGATTACCGAGAATGGGCTGGCGGACGGCACTGATAGCCAGCGGCAGTGGTGGCTGACCGAGACGATCAAGGCGATGCACGAGGCGCTGAAGCGTGATATTAAGCTAATCGGTTATTTGCACTGGAGCCTGCTCGATAATTTTGAATGGGACAAGGGCTATTGGCCAAAGTTTGGCCTGGTGGCAGTCGATCGGCAGACCATGGCCCGGACGGTGCGGCCAAGCGCGCGCTGGTTTGCGGCGGTGATCAAGAAGCTGCGGAAATAATCCAAATCCATAGAATAGTGCGCCGGTGTAAGCTACAGGCAAGACAGCACCAACGTTGACATTCTTGATATATTATGCTACTATACAACTAGCAATGACCGAAACAAATACGATTAACATTAGTGCTGCTGGCGAGAGGACGCCCCCGTCCCAGGTTGTTGAGGAGTCTCTCTCGTCAGAAACAAAAGGCGAAAAACCGGGCTTCTTGGGTAGGATAAGAAAGGCTGTGGGCAATTTGGCGTTGCGGCTTATAGCGCGCGGCGAAGACGGCCAAGCTAACAGAGACAATAGTGGTGCTGATAGTGAAAATTCTGATGGTGCGGAAGAAACAGCAGAAACACTTGACGATGAAACACTGCAGAGAATTGAGGAGATTGAGGAGCGGTGTGACTTCTACGTTGATATTCTTCTAGATGGCCGTTGGTTTCCGGCGCAAGGGTCAGAATCATCTCGGCCGCATCGATGGCG
>CAUVPF010000066.1:0-4184 GCA_963553645.1 uncultured Candidatus Saccharibacteria bacterium
CTCGGCTAGTGTCTTTTTTTCTAACTCACTCCGGAAAATAGGACTAGGAGATCCACCAAATTGAAAATCAAAGAGTACTGCGTCAATATAAAGACCCGTACCACCAACAAGAAACGGTAACCGCCCCCGAGAGCGAATTTCACTTATTTTCTGCAGAGCATATTCCTTAAACTGTGCGACGCTAAACATCTCGCCGGGCCTAACTAAATCAAGGCCCCAATGGGGCACTGCCTCTTGCTCGGCTCTGGTTGGCTTTGCCGTACCAACATCCATATCTCGATATATCGTCCTACTGTCGGCACAGACTATCTCGCCATTGTATTGTTTTGCCAGGCGAATCGCTAGCGAGGTTTTACCGCTAGCAGTTGGCCCCGTGATAACAACTAGGGGTAATTTTGCTTTTATAGTTTCGGTCGCCATCGTCGTTCCTCAAAATCAATTATCCGCCACCTCTCATCGCAATAAATACCGTCTTGTTCAAGCAGCTGTTTCTGCACACCTTGCCCACCCGGAAAACCTACCGCCAAACCACCTTTCGCGTTCACCAGGCGATGCCATGGCAAATCCTCTGGGCCGCCATGCGCTATCTCACCCACAATTCGCGCTGCGTACGGGTGTCCAGACCATGCTGCCAAGTCACCGTACGTCGTCACCTTGTCGTCAGGTAGCTGCGCCATGAGAATATAGATCCGGTCTCGCAAGCTAGCTATTGGCAATTCGCTCAATTTCCGCCTCCACTTCTGACCACGAGTGGCATCGCACCACCTTATCCGGCAAGCTATCTGCCCTATTCCAAGTATAATCACCAAATAAGATGGCATTACGACCAGTCTCGGAAACAGCTAAACAATGTTTCAACTGATCATCAATTAAAACATCGGCATTAATTTGTGTGATTAACTCTACTTTTGTTAGTTTATGAGAATTCTCGTGCATCCCGTCCCATAGGCCAGAAAAATAGACCGCGGAACTGGCAAAAATCCCCGGGAAATGCTCCTCAATCCAAAGCAGTGTATCGCTTTGCACCTGCAAGCGACGCGAAGTAGTAATCATAAGATGGTGCACTTGCGACATATTTCTAAGCACCTCCTCCGCCCCCCCTATATGGGCGTATCCCCTTATCGCACCAGAGTCATGAAAGATATAGGCACGCCGTTCCGCCTCCTCGCTATCAATACGCCACATCTCTGACCAATGCTCATTGTAGTCGTCAACGCTCAGTCGTGTACCCCACCGTTCATTACTAAACGCCACAAACCCGATTGCATTTTCTGCTAGAACATCGTCAATATCGACTGCAATTCTTAGCCTACGCACAAGATTACAACCCCCTTACATACTTAGCTAGCTTTACTAACTCAACTTTTTCTTCGCCAGACTGTGTGCGCACGCTTACAATCCGCTGCTCTTTATCTTTTGGACCAACAATAATCTGCGTTGGTATTTTTACAACAGTCGCTTCACGAATCTTCTTGCCAATTGATTCATTTCGAATATCCGTTGTAAATCTGACTTCATTATATTTTACCGGCTCCATCAAAGTCACCCCTGATAAAATCATTGTTATTTCATCAACGTAGTCTAAAACAGTGTCATTAATCGTTAAGATGCGTACTTGCTCTGGTGCTGCCCAGAATGGAAACCAACCGCCCGTGTGCTCGATGAAGACGCTCAGGAATCGCTCAATCGAACCCAGCAATGCACAGTGAATCATCACAGGTGTTGTAAAATTGCCATCACTATCTGTATATTCCAAACCAAACCGTTGCGGCTGCACGAAGTCTAGCTGCACTGTCGCAACTTGGTGCTCACGACCGATAGCGTCAGTTGCCATGAAGTCAATTTTTGGTCCGTAAAAAGCGGCCTCACCTTCCTGCTCGAAATAGTCCAAGCCAACTTTTTCAACTGCTGATTTCAACTGATTTTGTGCAGAAGCCCACAATTCACGTTCACCCAAATATGCATCAGAATCATCACGGTAACTGAGTCGGACCCGTAGCTTCATATTAATAGTACCGTACAATTCCTGGGCAGCGGACAGTAAATTATTGATTTCTTGTTCAATTTGGTCTGGACGACAAAAGACATGACTGTCATCCTGGGTCAGCGAGCGCACACGATTCAGACCGCCAAGCTCACCGGTTTTCTCGTCACGATAGTCAGTGGTTGTTTCCAGGTAGCGCACCGGCATATCACGGTAGCTGCGTGGTTGTGAAGCAAAGATTTGTGTATGATGCGGACAGTTCATCGGCTTTAATGCCATTTCATCACTGGTTTCCTGACTCTTAACCAAAAACAGCTCTTCGCCAAATTTAGCCCAGTGGCCTGATGTTTCATATAAGTCCTTTTTGGTAATATGTGGCGTCCAGACTTTTTCAAAGCCAAACCTCTGACGCAGCTGATTTGAATACTGCGCCACAATATCACGCAAAATAGTTCCACGAGGCGTAAATAACGGCAAACCAACCCCCACGAGCGGCGAGGTGGTGTATAGATCAAGTTCTTTGCCTAGCTTGCGGTGATCACGCTGCTTGGCCAGTTCTAATTTCTTCAAATATTCATCTAGCTCTTCCTGCGTAGCAAAAGCCACGCCGTATAGTCGCTGCATTTGAGGATTCTTTTCATTGCCCCGCCAATAGGCGCCTGCAACCCGCATCAGCTTAAATGCACCAACCTCACTGGTATTTGCAACATGCGGTCCGCGACACAGATCCTTAAACGATCCGTTGGTATAAAACGAAACTTCATCAAGCGCACTATCACCTTCGGTAATTGTACCCATTTCTGCGACATCCAGATCTTTTGCCACTGTCGTTCCGGCACGTTTCAGGTCGTTAAGTAGTTCTTCTTTATACGGCTGATGGCTGTCCTTAGCCCATTGAATAGCATCATCAATTGGACATTTTGTGCAAACAAAGTCCTGCTTCTCTGCAATGATTCGTCGCATTATCTTTTCGATTTTGTTGAACTGTTGCTCGCTAATCTTCGTTTCGCCAAGATCAATATCGTAATAAAACCCATGCTCAACAACCGGACCAACTCCGAATTTCGCATCTGGCCATAATCGCTGCACGGCCGCTGCCATGATATGTGCTAGGCTGTGTCGCATTGCATAGAGTTTGTCTTCGCTCATAGAACCTCCTTTTTGAATAATTATAAAAGCACACCCAACGCATATAGCGTGCGTGCCTCGGTCCTGGAGATGAACCAGGAGGTTCCACCTTGGCGATTACTCTTGCTCCGGCTGGTTTCGTGCGCCGCAACCGCTTTCACGTCGCTCGAGAGGTGGTTAGTCTCTGTCTTTGCTACCCTCCACCGTACCATAGTTAAAAGTTCCAAGCAACCCTTACGCAGTAATGCTAGATGGCGTATTATGAATACTATGGCGAAGAATCAAGAAATGAATGCAGCGAGCCGAATCATGCTGCTTGAAAACAAGGTGCGGCAATTATATGAAGCAAAACACCCCACAAGAACTGACTGGGCAGATTGGCTCTATCAGCATCATGTGTTCATTGTAGCTGATTATGCAAATCGGCTAGCAAGACAATATGGCGCAGATAGCGAACTAGTGATAGCAGCGAGTATGCTACATGACATAGCAGACGCGGTAATGTCTCGTTTTCATGAAAACCATGCGGTAGAAAGTCTCGCTATGGCACGGACCCTCCTACAAGAGAGCAGATTCTCTAATAAAGAAATATCCATTATAGTTGATGATGCTATTGCAAAACATAGCTGCCATGATGGTGACCAGCCAATGTCACGTGAAGGTAAAGTCCTTGCTACGGCTGATGCGATGGCTCATCTGACAACTGATTTCTATATCTACGCAATATGGTCGGGTGGTACAAATAATGTAGGTCTTGATGCAATAAAACGATGGGCTCTTGATAAACTCAATCGTGACTTTCATAATAAGATATGTTTTGAGGATGTTAAACGTAGCTTGCAGAAACAATATGATACTTTGGCCGTCATGTTCTCTACATGAGAGATAATTGCATTTACCACCTATTCCTGCTATCATGAGGATACGGGCGATTAGCTCATTTGGCTAGAGCGCTTCATTGACGTTGAAGAGGTGAGAGGTTCGAATCCTCTATTGCCCACCATCATTGTATACAATATAGAACCCTCACAATATGGAGGGTTTTCTTCTGTTTTACACATTTTTATATACT
>CAUVPF010000067.1:0-4109 GCA_963553645.1 uncultured Candidatus Saccharibacteria bacterium
ACTGGAGGATGAAATTGCTCGTCTAAAAAGTCGGTTGGACGCATAGGTCGTCAAATAGCTCTCATGAGGTATAGTAGCATTCTGATCAGGATGCTGCTATACTAGGTATAAAGAACGGGAACCATAAACGAGGAGACGATATGTTCCAACTAGACGATAATTTTTTGAAAGAATTAGGGCTAGACCAGCTGCCAGATGAGCAGAAGAAGCCGTTTTTGCAGCATATTTATAGTGAGTTGGAGCTACGGGTCGGCGAGCGGCTGAGTCAGGGGATGAGCGACGCGCAGCTGGATGAGTTTGCGAACATTATCGACAAGGCGCCGGGCGCGGTAGATGAGTTTCTCGCCAAACATGCGCCAAATTACCAGCAGGAGCCGATGTTCCAGCGGCTGGTGCAGGCGACCAAGGCTGATCCAAATGATCCACGCCTCAAGGATGAGTTTGCAGCAACGAAATGGTTGGAGGTAAACCGGCCTGATTATCGTGACGTGGTGGCGGCGACAATGGATGAGCTGAAGAAGGAGATTATAACTAACCGCGAGGCTATTTTAGGCGGCATGGGCGCATCCTCGGCACCGGGGCCAGCTTAGAGCGAGCTTTAAGCTGCCTTAGCCCATAAACTTAGCCTTGATGGCCGCGGAGAAACGCCTCTGCGGTCATTTTTTTACCGCTTGGGGCGATCAGTTCGAGGATGGCTACGTATCGTCCATCACGGCACTTGACGCTCAGCGGCGATTCTGGGGCGTCTGAGACGTAAGTTTTGGTAATAATGAGTTCACGGTCATGAATGCGCAGACGACTACGTGGAAAGCCGAGATACGCCCGCACATGGGCATCGGCGGCTGCGGCGGTCATTACGGTCGGGTCAATGAGCGACATATCCTTGGAGAGCAGCTGGCAATACGTGGCATCAGCGTCGTTTTGTGGGATCGGCTGGAGCGTGCCGGCGAGGATGCTCGGCAGCGTGCGCACGAGCAGGTCGCTGCCGGCGGCAAACAGCTCATCATATAGCTGCGATTTGGTCTCGGTGCCGGTGAGCGGGTGACGGTGTTGGGTGTAAATTGGGCCAGCGTCCATCTGGGCGTCAAGTTGCATAATGGAGATGCCGGTTTCTGAGTCTTGGTGTGCAATGGCGGCCTCGATTGGTGAAGGGCCGCGCCATGTTGGCAGTAGCGAAGGGTGGAGGTTGATAATGCCAGGAGTGAAGAGGTCAATGATTGACTGGGGGATAATTTTGCCATAAGCGACAAGGACGCCGGCGACGGGCTGGAGGGCGGTGATATCGGGGGTTAGGTCGTGGAGCTTGTTGGGTTGCCAGACGAGGATGCCATGTTGGTGGGCAAAGGTTTTGACTGGCGGCTCGGTAAGTTTATGGCCGCGGCCGCTACGCATATCGGGTTTGGTGATGACAGCGTGAATGGGAAATCCTGCCTCGTAGAGTGCTTTAAGGGCGATTAGACTGTACGCTTCGGTGCCGAAAAAGACGATTGGCGGCATGTTAGTCCCACAGCTGAGAGTTATCTTTGATGTCGGCTTCGTAATCAAGTGGCTGTAATTCGCCAGAATCATCAAGCGTGTAAAAAGCATCATGCTGGTCGCGGATGTGGTCGATAAAGACGATGCCGTTGGTGTGATCGATCTCGTGCTGGATAACACGGGCGAGGAAGCCCTCGGCTTTAAGGCGAATCTCGTTGCCGTCAAGATCAAGAGCCTTGACACGGATTTTAGAATGACGGGGAACTTTACCGTAGACGTGCTTGACACTGAGACAGCCTTCAAAATCAGCGACAATCTCACCCTCGTATTTGACAATTTCGGGATTGATCAAGGTGGTGAATTCACGAGTAGACTTGTCATCAAAGTCGCTGCGGACGATGATGACGCGCTCGAGATGATCAACCTGGATGGCGGCGAGGGCAGCGCTGATTTCATGAGGGCGAGAATCTTCCCAGTCAAGAGCGGCCGCGATCATATCGGCTGATAACTGGCGCACCTCGTCGGTGATGACGTGAATTTTAGCTGATTTTTGGCGGAGATGCGGATTTGGTAGGGCAATGATATCGTCTTTAGTCATTGTGATCATTATAGCACAGGTGGCTAGAGGAGGCTGGTTGGGTCGAGCTCAGCCTGCCAATGAGCGGGTGGTACGAGATCAAGGAGACTGACGAGGTCGCTGCGGCGGGGACTTTTGAGAATGAGCTGCCAGCGGTACGTGTCGCGGACTCGCTCATAAAATGCCGGTGTTGGGCCGAGGATGTGTACGTCGGCTGGGGCAGCCGCTCGCAGTGTCTGGGCAAGCTTTTTGGCGTTGCGGATAGCGGCGGCTTCGGTTTTGTAGACGCAGGTTAATTTGAGTAAATAGACAAACGGCGGAAATCCAGTAGCGCGTCGCCGCGCGATAGTGCGGGTGTAAAAATCAGCATAATTTTGAGCGAGTCCGTCGCGGATGGCGGGATGATCCGGCTGAAAGGTCTGGACGATGACGTCGGTGGCGTGATGGGAGCGGCCAACGCGGCCAACGACTTGGGCGAGGAGCTGAAAGGTGCGCTCGCTCGAGGAAAAGTCAGGCAGTGTCAACCCGGCGTCGGCTTGGACGACACCGACAGTGCGTAGGTGCGGTAGATCGAGACCCTTGGCGATCACTTGGGTGCCGATGATGATGTCAATTGAGCCGTTTTTGAGCTCGTTGTAGCGCTGGTCAACTGCGTCATGGTTGCTCGTGTCGGCATCAAAGCGGGCGATGGTGCTTGCGGGAAAGAGCTTGCGTAATTCTGCCTCGATGCGCTTGGTACCGAGGCCTTTATGAATGATATCGGCATGATGACACTCGGGACAGCTGGTAGGAACGGGCACCGTGAAGCCACAGATATGACAGAGGAGCTGGTGCTGGTCGGCGTGTAGTGTGAGTGGCACGAAGCAGCGCGGACAGCCAGCGTTCCAGCCGCATTGTTCGCATAGGGTGATAGCGGCAGTGCCGCGGCGATTGTGAAAAATGAGGGCTTGATTACCATCATTCAGCGAGTTGGTGATAGACGAGAGCAGCTGGTCGGAGAGAAAGAAATGCTGAGTAAAGTTTGTGCACTTGGTCATATCAACCAGCGAGATGCGCGGCTTGACGGCGTCTGAACGGGCGGGCGTGGGCATAGCGATGATGGGCCGGCCAGCGGTTTTTGCCAGAAAATAATCGCTGATCGTAGGGGTGGCGCTGCCGAGAACGAGCTTGGCTTCATGCTGGCGAGCGAGAATAGCCGCAGTACGCAGCGCTGAGTAGCGGGGCGATTGCTCTTGTTTGAAGCTGGGTTCGTGGCATTCATCAATGACGATGAGGCCCAGCTGCTGGACGGGCATGAACAGGGCCGATCGAGGGCCAATGACGATGAGTGGGTCGCGTGAATTGATAACATGTTGCCAAGTCACGTGCCGCTCGGCTTCGGTCTGGCGCGAGTGGGTGAGGATAGTGTTGTCGAAATATCTCGCAAATTCGTTAATGAGCTGTGAAGTGAGGGCAATTTCTGGCACCAGAATAATTGACGATAAGCCCTCGTCCATCAGCCGCCGGGCGAGCTCGATGTAGACACGTGTCTTGCCAGATCCGGTCACGCCATGTAGTAGGGCGCTGCCAGGGAGCATGTCGTCAATGGCAGTGACGGCGGCTCTCTGGTCGGTCGTAAGGGCTGTCGTCGGTGGCTGTGAAGCCTGCGGACCGGTGGCGCGTGAGGGCGGGTGACGGCGCTTTTTCGTTAAACCGCGCGGCAGAATGGTTTGCCAGACGGTCGCGAGGTGCGTATGATAATAGCTACTCATCCACAGAGCCGTTTGGATGAGCGGTAGCGGGACAGGGGCGTCATCTAAAATCTGGACAATTTCTTTAATCGTAAACTCAGGTTTAACAACTGCTGACATGATGACACCAACGCAATGAGCCGAGCCGATTTCTATAACGACTAGCGCGCCGACTGGCAGTCTCTCGGGATGTGCATAGGTAAATGAGTGCGCATCAGCACGAATAATCTTGATAGGTGATACCAAATAGTAGTACATGTCTTGCCTTATTATACCGTGCTGGCTACCTGAATATAATCATGAGCATTTTGAAATATAAATACTTA
>CAUVPF010000068.1:0-4090 GCA_963553645.1 uncultured Candidatus Saccharibacteria bacterium
GTAGTTAGTAATAATAGGCACTGTGGAAACTGGGTAAAGATTGTGTTCAGACAGGGGTGAAGGTGATACTATACCAGTGGAAAAGGTAGTGGACTTGTTGGGTATAGTGTCGTGGATAATATGTTGATTATCCACGTGATGTCGCATAGTCTGCTCGATAGCGACTGGATTGGTGGATAGTTGCTCACAGGTTTGTCGCTGGTTATACGCATGTTTTGCACAGGTTTTACGCATAGAGTTTATCTCGAATGTCATTAATTTGTTCGCGAACATTAACACTGATGAGCATTTCCTTGCTAATTTTATCGACCGAATGAATGGCGGTAGTATGATCTTTGCGACCAAGTTCCTGAGCAATTTTTGGAAAACTCATCTTGAGCTCGCTGCGCAGCAGGTACATAGCAATTTGACGTGGCTGCATGATGTATTTGTCACGCTTTGGCGAACATACGTCTCTCACCTCAACGCCAAAGTGGCGAGCAGTTTTGTCAATGATTTGCTTGGCGGTGATATGTTGCGGGCGAGAACGCTTGATATTACCAAGTAACCCCTCGGCGGTTTCGGCATCAGGTGTGATATTTTGCATTTCAGCATAGGCGAGGAGCTGGTTGAGCGCCCCCTCAAGCTCACGGATATTGGTCTTGAAATTGGTGGCGAGATATTCGACAACATCGGCGGATAGCTCCGTATCGCTCAAGCTGGCCTTGGCGGTAATGATAGCGCAGCGAGTTTCATAATCAGGCATCTGCACGTCAATCGTCATGCCCCATTCAAAGCGACTGCGCAGGCGGTCGGTCAGGGTGGGGATGCTTTTGGGCGGCTTGTCAGAGCTGATGATAATTTGCTTGTCGTTTTGGTGCAGATCATTAAAAGTGTGAAAGAACTCGTCCTGGGTTTTTTCCTTGTTGGCGATAAACTGCATATCGTCAACGATCAGGACGTCGACGTTGCGATACTTGTCGGAAAACCCCTTTTTCTTGAAGCGGATTGAGTCGAGGAATTCACTCACGAAGGTCTCGGTGGTGGTATATAATACACGGGCGGAGGGTTGGCGCTTGATAATCTCATTGCCAACAGCCTGCATCAGATGGGTTTTACCAAGTCCCGATCCACCATATAGATAGAGCGGGTTGTATTTGGTGCCGGGATTGGCGGCGATCGCTTGACAGGCAGCATGCGCCAGGTCATTACTTGAGCCAACGATAAAGTTATCAAAGGTATAGCGTGGGTTGAGGTTGGTTGCTGATTTTTTAGATTGTTTGATGATCGGTTGGGCTGTGGCTGTTGAACTTGGTTCATCACGGCTAAGGCGCTGCTTTCGGGCGGCTGTTTTTTTGGGGCGAAAATGAATTGTCGATACCATAAGGCCATTTCGCTTCAAGCCATCAGCGATACGTTGATAATAGCGTTTTTCTAGCTGTGTCAGTACGAACGGGTTGGGCGACAGAACAGCCACCTCATCATCAGAAATAATATCAAGCTCGGTTGACTTAAACCAGGTCGAAAATGACGATGGTGGAATTGAAACTTCAATTTCACCCAGCACCCCCTGCCAAATAGCCTGACTATTCACAATACCTTCCCCCTCGGAACTACGTTGATGACTTTACTATAGCAAAAAATGAGACTTTTCCACAAGCACAGGCGCCATCATGAAATTTGTAGCCCCTCGAGGTGATTTTTCCACAGCGATGAGCCACCCCTGATAAATATGTGGAAAAAGTAGTTGAAACAGTGGAAAGCTTATCCATGGCTTGCAAAAAATGTCAAAAAAGGCTACACTAAATGACGATATGCCAAAGCGAACATTTCAACCACACAAGCGACATCGCGCCAAGACGCACGGTTTTCGAGCTCGTGTTTCGACCAAGGCTGGTCGCGCTGTTTTAAAGCGTCGTCGCCTCAAGGGTCGCGCCAAGATCGCTATCTAATTGTAAACTCCCGCCTCGCCTAATAGGGCGGGATTTTGCTATACTGGACCTATGTTACGTCACATCAACCGATTTCATGGTCACGGTAGTTTGCGCTATGTCTATACGCGTGGGCGAGCGATTCGCTCGTCACAACTCACCATGAAATATATCGCCAATCCACGCCGCCGCCATGGTCGGTTTTCGGTAGTGATTAGTAAAAAAGTGCTCAAGTCTGCCGTTAAGCGCAATCGTGTTCGCCGCCGAATTTACGAAATTATCCGACTCGAGTTGCTGCATATTCAGGGTGGGTTTGATGTTGTCATTATGGTGTTTTCGTCGGAGGTGCTACTGATGCCGCATGACGACCTGAAGACGGCAGTAAAGCAGCTCTT
This sequence comes from uncultured Candidatus Saccharibacteria bacterium, assembly GCA_963553645.1. Lineage (GTDB taxonomy): Bacteria > Patescibacteriota > Saccharimonadia > Saccharimonadales > Saccharimonadaceae > Nanosynbacter. Next base: position 2,306 of record CAUVPF010000068.1, read on the forward strand.
TTCGCAAGCCGGGCTATATAAATAGCGCCACCTCTGGTATAATGGGCGTATGAATATATTTGATGTGGTTATTGTACAGCCGATTTTTAATTTGCTGATGGCAATTTATGCGCTAATTCCAGGCGGTGATTTTGGGGTTAGCGTTGTACTATTTACAATAATTGTGCGGCTACTGCTGTGGCCACTGGTTAAGAAGCAGCTCCACCAGGCTAAAGCAATGCGCAAGATACAGCCTGAGCTTGCCAAGCTAAACAAAAAATACAAGAACAATCCACAGATGCGGGCGATGGCGATGATGGATGTGTATAAAAAGCATAATATCAAGCCGATGAGCTCTATTTTGGTGCTTCTTATTCAACTACCGGTACTGATCGCGATTTACCGCGTGGTGCAGATATTTGTGATGCAGCGATCAGAGCTCGCTAAGTATACCTACGATCTAATGGAGCAGTGGGAGCCGGTCAGGCACTTGATCGCTCATCCGGATCATTTCAACCAGAATTTCCTGGGATTGATGGACCTGACAAAGCAGGCGCTGTCATCAAATGGTGCATCAATTGGACTGCTCGTCCTCGCCCTGGTGGCGGCCGTCTTGCAATATTTATTATCAAAGCAAATGTCGCCAAGTTCCGATAGTAAAAAGCGACTACGTGATGTATTGATGGAGGCCGGTGATGGCAAAAATGCTGATCAAACCGAGGTTAATGCCATTGTTACGCGCAAAATGATGAAGGTTATGCCAGTGTTTATGTTCCTTATTATGATTAGTCTACCAGGAGCACTGGCACTCTATATGGCAACTTCAAATATCGCCGCCTATATTCAAAATGCCATTATTCTTAAGCAAGACGGTACAGAGATGCAGCAGATTGCCGATGAGAAGCGATCATCAAAATCCACGAGTAAGTCTAACGCATCAGCAAAAAGGCCAAGGGCCGCTTCTCAGCGAGCAGCTACAGCGACGGAAGCAAATATCACGCGGATAAAAGCGAAGGATTAAGGAGGCTATATGGATCAAATCGCGACCATTGAATTTGTCAAGAAATATCTGGAGGACTTTCTGGCGTTCTTTGATCTCAATTTAGATGTTGATGTCAGCGTCGAAGATGATGTTATTAAGGCCGTTGTGCCGTCAAGTGAGCGCAATAGCTTGCTCATTGGGCGGAATGCCGAGACACTAAGGAGTTTACAGACGGTAGTGTCGGCAATTTTACGCAATCGTCAAGCGGCACTGGTTCGAGTGAATATTGATATTGCTGATTATAAAAAGCAACACGCCGAAAAGATCGCTGACAAGGCGCGCGGCTGGATCGAAGAGGTGCGGCGGACTGGTGAAACGAAAATTATCGAACTAAATTCAGCCGATCGCTGGGTAGTGCATCATGTGGCGAGTGACTACAGTGATATCGAGACGCACTCTGAGGGCGAGGGCCGTGCACGGCACTTAGTGATCTCGCAGAAGAGCTCTTAATCTTTATCTTTGAAGACAACATTGGTGTAGAGCAGGTAGTTCCAGATGAGGCTGGCGACAGTGGCGATAAGCTTGCTAATAAATAGCGCTACTGGCTGACTGAAATTGAGGCTGATGAAAATTGGTGCGAGTAGCGCAATAATGATGGTTTGAATCACCCAGAGACCAAACAGGGTGACGAGGGTAAAAAGAAGTAGCTGACGACGAACATTGCCAGTGTGTGAGCGAAAGGTGAACGATCGATTAGCAACAAAGCTAAAGCTAAAGGCGATGGCGGTTGAGATGATGTTTGCTAATTCTTTTGGTGTGCTAAT
>CAUVPF010000069.1:0-4051 GCA_963553645.1 uncultured Candidatus Saccharibacteria bacterium
CAGCTTATGTAAATGTTGACAAAGTATGAGCAGTATGATAATATGCATGTATAGCACATATCATGTGTGATATATAAAGACGAGGGTTTCCATAGTGGATGGTGTGGAAATCTTTTTAATTAGAGAGGAAAACTCATATGGCAGGCACAAAAGCAGGTGGCTTGAAAGCTCGAGATAAAAATCTAAAACGAGACCCAGATTTTTACGCGAAGATTGGTGCAAAGGGTGGCCGAAATGGACGAACTGGCGGCTTTGCAGCAAATCCGGCCCTGGCACGGATTGCGGGGGCCAAGGGTGGTCGTATTTCTCGCCGGCGTAAGGCAACGACGACTACGACAGCAGGTAGTTTGACAGCACCTGCATCAACGGTGCAGGCAGCGACTAAAGACGACGTAGCTCTGTCTGTGTAGTCAAAACTTCTAAAAGAATAGACACATAGCCCTCTTCTCACAGAGGGCTATGTGCGGTAGCGACGGAGTTCGCAGGATCGAGCCTCGTTGACGCGCCACTCATTGTGGCAGTGAAGACAGCGATAGAAGTGCTTGGCGGTCTCTATACCGACAGCACCGCATGTTGGACATGTGCTGCGGGCATGTAGCCACTTGCGGTAGGTATCAAGTGCGTCCTGAACGGCGTCGTCATTCATGGTGAGGGCAATATGATAGTGTGGGGCTAGCTGGTGGACGGCTAGCTCCCAGGCTTGGCGCTCCATGGTGATAAGATCAATATCGCGAGCATAGTGATGATGGTTTAGGATGGCGTGGGCGGTTTCATGGAGCAGCTGGGCAATAGCACTTTGTGATGTCTCGTCAACATAAGTAATAGTCCGTGAATGATGTGACCATGAAAAAACCTCACCAGTATGGAATTGGTATTCTGGATAATCGTTGGCCAGCTGCTTAACGATGGACGATAATGTTATCGTAGCAACCATACAGTACGGCCTCCTCAGGATGTGCTGCGCCAACGATGTGGGGGCAGGTGATAAATGACGGTAGTTTTTCGGTGATAAGTCCGGCCAATGGCGCAGAGAATTTATCGGTATAGCGACCAATACTGCCGCCGATAACAATAATACCTGGCTGGATGGCAGCAGTCAGTGCCTGCAGTCCTAGGCTGAGTCGCTCAGCAGCACCAAACCAGGCTTCAGGTGACGTTGTCTCCGATAGTTCACCAAACTGCTGGCTGAGTGCTCGTCCGGAAGCAAGGTTTTCCCACGAATCAATGGTTGATTGATACGCAACTTGCATATGACCGGCTTCGCTGCTACGTAGGCTAGGGTGGAGTGTGCCGTTGAGGATAATACTGGTACCAATACCTGTGCCAACAGTGACATAGAGGCCACAGGCTGGCCGTGGTTCAAGGCGGCGTATACTGGCGAGGCCAGCAAGGTTAGCGTCGTTTTCGAGAATAATTTGAGCATCGGAGAAGTGCTCAGCTAAGAGGTCACGAATAGGCACCTCACACCAGCCAAGGTTGATGCAGTATGTAGCGACACCACCCGTGACAGTACCGGGTAGACCGATCGAGATATGCGTAACAGGTGCGCCCTCGGCAATCGCGTTGATGGCACCAACAACCTGTTTGACATATGCTGTAACATCTGTTGGCGTAGCGAATCGAGTTGTTGTTTCTAGTGTACCGTTATCAGTAAACCGTCCAACGAGTGTTTTTGTTCCTCCGGTGTCGATCGCAATAATCATGAAACTAGTATAACCCTTTACGAGAGTGGTGACAATATGGTACAGTAAGTACGAGTAACATCAGGGAGATAATGATATGAAGCAGAGCCGCCAGCGAGGATATGTTGTAGTCTACGTGATTGTAGGGATTATTTTGGCGGCAATTGCTCTGGCCACGCTATATGGATTGCGACAACTGTCAGCACAGAACCAGGTGGTCTCATCGACGGATTATGCCGCAACAAACGATCAGCAGAAAGCGACGAGCGAAACAAAGACTGATAATAAACCGGCTGAGAAAAAGAATAATGACGAGAAAAAAGATACTTCTTCAGCTGAGTCAAAGAAGCCTGCGCAGCAGCCTCAACAACACGCGCAAAATCAACCAACACCGCCGGCTCAAAACAGTAGCCGTGGGCCATCATCCCATCTACCAGCAACTGGGCCGACTGACTCGTTGGCAGTTGGCTTCGTGTTGGGGTTGATTGTAGCCACGGGTTTTGCGTATCGTCGGTCAACGCTGACAATTTAGGTATCCCTTCTCTTTACTCAAGGCAGTATCTGCGATATAATAAAGCGAGACCTCCGAGAGGTGACTGTTTTGGCAGGCCGCTTGGATAAGAATATTAACGTAATATGGGAGTCTATTTGGACGTATGGCAAATCCATTGACCATGGACGATCTGCTTGCTCAGGCGAGCGACTCTGTGAAGCAACTGACCGCAGGCGAGGTTGTGCACGGAACTATTTTATCAATAAAGAAGCATGAGGTTTTGATTGACCTAGGTCCTCTAGGTGTTGGCTTGGTGCCGCGCCGTGAGGTAAGTATGTCGAACAATTACGCAGAAGGTGATGAGGTAACTGCGAGTGTTGTCGAGGTTGAGCTGGACAACGGTTACTCACTTTTGAGTATGCGTAAGGCAGCGCGTGATCGCGGCTGGGACGAGGTCGCCGCCAAATTGGAGAGCGGTGAAATTGTAGTGGTGACACCGTATGATGCCAATCGCGGTGGTCTGTTGGCTGAATATGAAGGGGTGCGCGGTTTCTTGCCAGTATCGCAGCTGTCAGCTGAGCATTATCCACGAGTTGGCTCAAGCGACAAGGATGAGATCTTACAGCGGCTTAATGTCCTGGTTAATAAAGAGATCCGCGTACGGATTCTGGATGCTGATCGCAAGGCGAACAAGCTCATCTTTTCTGAAAAAGAAGCTATCAAAGAAGGCCTGGCGGAGCGGTTCGAGAAGCTGTCAGTCGGTGATACGGTCAAGGGTATCGTGACTGGTGTAGTAGACTTTGGCGTATTTGTGAACGTTGAGGGAATTGAGGGACTGATTCACATCTCAGAAATTAGCTGGGAGCGGGTCAATAATCCGAGTGATTACGTTAAGGTTGGTCAGACCGTTGAGGCAAAGATTATCGCTATTGATAAGGAGCGCCTCAGCTTGAGTATGAAGCAGCTGACGAAAGATCCGTGGCTGGATGAAGTGGAGCAGTTCAAGTCAGGTGAGGACGTTGAAGGTACGGTCACACGGATTACGCCATTTGGTGCGTTTGTGCAGCTAAGTCCAGCTGTTGAAGCACTCGTTCATGTTTCGGAGCTAGGTGGTGATGGGACTGATCCAGAGAAAGTCTTTACGCTGAATGAGCGCAAGGCCTTTACGGTGCTAGAAATTGATAAAGATAATCGCAAGATTTCACTATCATTGGCTGGCGGCAAGAAAAAATAGCCTATAGAAAAAGAGTAACGTAAACAGTTCGCCGGGAGCGTCACGCGGGCGATGAAAGGAGTACGAGCAGATGACAGAAAAGATTGTCGCAATCGCAGATTCAGTAACCGTCGGAGAGCTCGCCACTACCTTGAATCTACCAGTCACGACGCTAATCGGCGAGCTGTTTAAGAATGGCATCGCGGCGACGATTAATCAGCGGCTGGACTTTGAAACAGCGTCAATTATTGTTGAAGAGCTGGGCCTTGAGGTGACACTCAAGAAAAAGGAGGCGACCGTTGGTCATGCGCGTGTGGAGCATGCGCTGTCGGAAAGGGCAGTACCGCGCCCACCGATTGTGGCGGTGATGGGGCATGTTGATCACGGCAAGACGAGCTTGCTGGATGCGATTTTGGGTAACAAGACTGCTGCAGGCGAGGCCGGTGGCATTACGCAGCACATTAGCGCCTACCAAACGAGGCGTAATGGGCGGATGATTACACTGCTCGACACTCCAGGGCATGAGGCATTTGCAGCGCTGCGGCAACATGGTGCGGTGCTGACTGATGTGGTGATCATTGTGGTAGCGGCTGACGACGGCGTCAAGCCGCAGACGGTCGAGGCGATTCGGTTTGCCCGTTCGGCTAATGCGAAAATCGTGGT
>CAUVPF010000070.1:0-4017 GCA_963553645.1 uncultured Candidatus Saccharibacteria bacterium
ATAATCAATGTTATAGTATGAAAATATGAGTATGGAAACGATACCACAAGCATTGCCAGAAGAAACTGATAAAATACACCTCCCAGCCAGCGACACTAGCATTGGCGCACCGTCTGAACACGAACTTGATATAGTTGCTCCGGACGAAATTGAGAAGATTAACGCTCCAGACAAGCTCAACCTGATTAGGCAGCAAATTCTAAACCCTGAACAGGGAATGCCACATCCTTTTGACGCAGATGCTGTCATTGAAGATATCCAAAACATCCTCGAAAGCAAGCTAGCTGGACTACGAGGCAATGCGGCATCAAAGCATTGCCTTGCACATCAAGCATTGTTAAATGAAGCAGGACTTCCATCTCCCCTTCCGATTATCCTGATGTTAGACGAGTCAGGGTTACTTCGTCCATTACATAACGAGGCTTTGGCTCGTATTTACAGCATATGTGATGATAATGAATTAGATGTGCCACAAAAGCGAGCAGCCCTGGGAGAACTCGCAGACTTTATAGGCAAGATACAGGTTAATATGATGGCTGCATCCAAAGAGGAAATTGCCGCACTAATAGGAGAAGAGCCCTACGAAAGATATGCCTCGCTTCTAACTCAATACTACCAGATGGTACAGGACGCAACCCAGACAGACCAATCATCTTCTAGCTAAGGCTCCAGCCTACATGCTACAATAATCACGTGACCAAGCCCACCAAGACCAAAAAACCGTCCACTCAAGCCGTCGTGAATCGCCGAGCGCGATTTGACTATGAGTTGGGCGAGGAGGTTGTGGCCGGGCTGGTGCTGACGGGTATGGAAGTACGCGCTGCTAGGGAAGGGCACGTTCAGCTGAAGGGGGCGTTTGTCAGCATGCGAAATGGTGAATTGTGGCTAAATAACGCTAGTTTTTCGCTGCGACTGAACGTTCGTGGCCAGGCAAATACTCGCAGCATTGACACTTCAGCGCGGAAATTATTAGTTAACAAGCGCCAGTTAACGCGCTTTACTGAAGCAAAAAAGCAAGGCATGACCATTGTGCCGACCAAATTATTAACCAACAGCAAGTTCATTAAAGTAGTCATTGCTCTGGCCAAAGGTAAAAAAACCTACGACAAACGCGAAACCATCAAGCGGCGCGACCAAGATCGCGAGACGCGGCGGCAGCTTTCTGGGCGATAACCCGGCGATATAATTTCTCTAATTTGCGAACTTGGCGGCGCTCGGTGAATGTGGCCGCTAATTTTTTGCTCTCAGCGCCAAACCTCGCTCGACGCGCTGGCGAACGGAGCAGCGTGATAATGGCATCCGCCATGCTCTTGGGCCGATTTTTCACGAATATACCATTTACGCCGTCACGAACCACCTCGGATACTTGTGTGTCAATAATGACAATTGGCTTGCGGGCGTGCGCTGCTTCGTGTAGTACCCAGCCCTGCGTATCCTTGAGCGACGGGAAGCAAAACACATCCAGCGCCTGATACGCTACGCCTAATTCCTCGCGCGGCAAGGCACCAGTAAAGATGATCCGATCAGCGTACTTGCTCTCGGCTGCCATCTCCTCAAGCTTTTTGCGGTACTCGAAATCGCCAACGAACAGCAATTTGGACTTGGGGCGAGCCTTGGCGACGTACTTGTCAAAGGCTTTGATCAAAATTGGTAAGTTTTTCTCTTCGCCCAACCGCCCAATGAAGCCAAATACTTCATCAGACACCCTGAGGCCCCACTGCGCCCGAAAGGCCTTGAGCTGAGCCGCCGACGGCCGCGGCAGAGCATTGACACCATTTGGCAGTAATGTCAAATCATACAGATGCTCATCGTCCTGCCAGCCGCTGAGCTGAGCCACGCTTTTGCGACTGAGGGCGATGACAGCGTCGGCTTTACTGTAGAGAATAGTGATGACGCGCTCAATGATGGCCCGGTTCCACTTGGTGATGCTGCGCGGCCGATATAGCTTGACCAGTTCAAATAAGTCACGGCCCCTCAGCTTAATCGACAGTGGCAGCACCACGCCAGCCAGCGTCAAAATCCCCGGCAGTACCGCCGGATAATGCTCGGCAAATTCGTACATATCGGTGCAGTGCTGGATGACGAGGGGAATCTGTTGCTTGTGCGCTGTACTGACGCCAACCAGCCCGATTTGCGACGGCGTAAAGATATGCACGATGTCCAGCTCTAGCTCTTTGATGCGACGCTGCACCGCCGGCGGGAAGAACACCGACGTGTCGTAATCGTCAAAAAACGCGCCCTTGATTGAACGAAATCGGATGATATGTGAGTCCGGATCTTCGTTAAGTAGCTCGGCCTGCTTGGCCGGATTCATCGACTTGGCGGGGCAGAACACGTAGACGTCATGACCCAGCGCCTCAAGCTCGCGCTTGAGCGACTCGACCACAAAAACGATGCCGTTAATCGACGGCCGATAGGTATCGGTGAATAAACCTACACGCATACAATTCCGCCATTATATCACAAGATGGTATAATAGGGTAAGTTATGAGGAGACAGCAGCGACTGCGGATCGCATTGGTGACTGACGATTTTTATCCGGCATCCGGCGGTATCGGACGGTCGATCCAGACGCAAATTAGCGAATTGGTTAGCTTGGGGCACGAGGTGACCCTGCTCGCGCCGCGGCATTTTTTGGAGCGGCCAACCGGCTGCACAACCGTCGTCGTCCCTTCATTCTACATCCCGGGCACGCCCTCGCACATGTGCGTCCTCAAGTGCGGCCGGCGTAGCGCCTGGCGTATCTGCCGCCAGCACCGCTTTGATATCATCCACAGTCAGACAGAGCGGGGCGGCCTGATGTTGGCAGCGCGCATCGCCAAAGAGCAGGGCATCCCCCACATTCACACCTTTCACGCCAATCTCGCCGGCACCCACACGTCGCAGCCGTTCGGTGCGTTTTGGGGGTCGATGGCTTATCTGTTTTTGATCAATCCAATGATTTCGATGATCGCTGATAAACGGCTTGACCAGCCAGTATTCTTTGCACCGAAAAGCCCCGACGCACCGGGGATCTTGGCCCGATTTGACTGGCACACCATGGCGACCGTTGCCTCACGCGTCGATGCCTTTACCGCACCGGCTGACTTTATGACCCAACGGATTAGCGACTGTGCATCGTGGCTGGACGAGCGCTCACATATCGTACCGACCGGCGTTAATCCTAATCTCAGCCACGCTATCGCCCATACAGAACGCCACCGCACCGACCGCACCATCCGCTTTTTGAGCGTCTGCCGCCTGGCGCCCGAAAAGCGCGTCGACGCCATTATCCGCGCCTTTGTTCAAGCCGACCTACCGAACGCCGAGCTACACATCATCGGTGACGGCAAACAGCTCAAGCTCCGACTGCTCGCCGAAAAGCACCAGGGCATTATCTTTCACGGGCATGTCTCGTGCGTCAAGCAGATGGCCGAGGCGTTCGTCAATGCCGACGTCTTTGTTCTGGCGTCGCACGGCTTTGACACCCAAGCCATGACCATCGGCGAGGCGGTGACTGCGGGACTACCGATCATCTACTGCGACCCGCGATTGACCATCGGCACGACAAAGGACAACAGCATCCTAGCCCGCGACCCATCAGTCGAGCAGCTAGCGGCCGCGATGCGCCAGATGGCCGACGATACACGGCGCCGTCAGATGGCCCGCGCCTCATCTCGCCTAGCATCTGAGCTCAGCCCAGAACACATGACTCACAAATATCTAACAATTTACCGTGACTTAATAGCGCGTACGGTATAATAGGCGTATGCGATTATTTTCCTGGAACGTCAATGGTATCCGCGCCGTCATCAACAAGGGCGAGTTTGCCCGCTTCCTGCAAACCTACGATCCAGACATCATCTGCTTACAGGAAACCAAGGCCGCCCGCGACCAGGTAGAAATTGATCTGCCGGAGTACCACGAGCATTTCTATTCAGCGGCTAAGAAAGGCTATTCCGGCACGGCGATTTTGTCAAAAGTCCGGCCGCTACACTGGCGCGACGGGCTGCCGCCGGCTATCATTGAGCGGTTCAA
>CAUVPF010000071.1:0-3931 GCA_963553645.1 uncultured Candidatus Saccharibacteria bacterium
ATACTCATGCGCCTCCTCATCATTGAAGACGAACCAAAGATCGCCCGGATTATCGCCGAGGCCTTGCGACGTGAGCATCACGCCGTGGACGTGACGCATGACGGAGACGAGGGGCTGAATATGGCGATGAGCGAGCCGTACGACCTATTGGTCATTGATCGGATGTTACCGGGACAGAGTGGCACGGACATCGTGCGGACAGTACGCGGGCAGGGCAAGGACATGCCGATTCTGCTGTTGACAGCACTGGGGACGACTGAGGACAAGACGTTCGGCCTGGACAGTGGCGCTGATGATTATCTCGTCAAGCCCTTCGCCATCGCCGAACTCACCGCCCGCGTGCGAGCGCTGCTTCGCCGCCCGCCGATTCAGCAACCGGACACGCTCCAGATCGCTGATCTCGTGATTGACCAGACAACGCAATCCGTCACTCGCGCCGGCACCTCGATCGACCTGACCAGCAAGGAGTACGCACTCCTCGAATACCTAGCGCGCCACCCCGGCCAGACGCTCAGCAAAGACAAATTGATCGCCCATGTGTGGGATTTTGATGCCGACATTTTGCCCAACAACGTCGAAGCTTACATCAAACAGCTGCGCAAGAAAATCGACAAGCCATTTCGTCGGCCGCTGATTCACACCGTGCGCGGCTTTGGGTATAAATTGGAGGCTGGCGAGTGAAATTATTTTTCTCAGCAACGCTCAAGCTGGCCGGCTGGTACTTGCTCATTCTAATGACCGTTAGCTTGCTATTTAGCGGCATCATCTTTCAAGTTGCTAGCTCCGAACTCGACGTCCAGCTGACTAACTGGAGTAAGCATCACAAAACTGATGGCAACACCGAAACGACCATCATCCGCGACCATCCATCAATTTCAACCACCAATTTGCTGATCAGCCTCGGCTATCTCAACCTCATCGTGCTTATCGGCGGCGGTGTCTGTGCCTACATCTTGGCCCGACGGACGCTTGAGCCGATTGAGGCAGCACATGACGCCCAGTCGCGCTTTACCGCCAACGCCAGCCATCAGCTGCGCACGCCATTGGCTGTGATCAAAGCTGAGGCCGAGCTAGCGTTGTCCAATCAGCGCGCCAGCAAGGCATCGCTTCGCCAGACGCTCCAGAGTACGCTCGAAGAGACCGATCGCTTAACGCAGCTGACCGAGACACTGCTCAAATTGTCATCTGCCAATCGACAATTAGAAACCACAACTGAGACATTCGACATCACCGACCTCACCAAAAAGCTGATCACTGAACGCAAGGCCGATGCGCGCACCACACTAACCACCGACGAGGCCATCACTCTGACCAGCCATCGCCTCATCGTCCGCGAACTTATCGCCATCATCCTCGACAATGCCCTGCGTCACAGCCCGCGTAAGTCTCGCGTCCAGGTTGACATCAAGGCTGCCCATCACCGCATCACCGTCTGCCTGACGAACGATGGCCAAATCGCGGCGCGCGACTTACCACATATTTTTGAGCGATTTTTCTCTGGCGATCAGCGAACTGGTGGCTACGGCCTCGGCCTCAGTCTCGCCAAGCAACTAGCCGGCGCCCTCGGCGGCCAACTCACCGCCGCCAGCCGCAAAGGCACGACAACGTTCACCATTTCGCTACCGAAAACCCTGTAATCTACCCCTGGTGGCGTGACTTTTTTTGACATTTTTACAATTTTTCAGCTAATTTTCAGAATGCCATGGTGTAATAGGTTACGGTGAGGTGAGCCTCACCAGAAAGGGTAAGGATGAATACGACAACATATCTCAGTAAAAAAGGCTTCAAAGAATTACACAAGCAAATCAACGAACTCGAAATCCGCGAAAAAGCACTCTCAGCTGAACTACGTGACATCGGCCGCGCCAAATCTCGCGACGACAAGCTCCGCCGCAGCGACATTATCATGAATCTCGAGAACGTTCATGGTAAACTCGCCGAGAAACGCACTGCGCTCAAGACCGCCAAACCGCTACCACGCAAGCGCGATCGACTGCGCATCGCCATTGGTTCGGTGGTTGACCTCATCGATCAGCAAGGCCAGCTCTTTCGCTACACCCTCGTTGACAGCCTCGAGGCTGATCCGTCTGACGGCCGTATCTCGGTCGATAGCCCCCTCGGACAAAGTCTCCTCAACCGCCACGCCACCGAAACCATCTCTGTCGGTCTCGGCCGCACCACCCGGCGCCTGCAAGTGGTCGGCGTCCGCTAACGCCCCAGCCCCCATTTGACGCTGACCATGCACACCACGCCGCTCGTTTACCACGGGCGGCGCTTTCCGGTATACTATAGCTATGACAGCAACAGTTCTCATTGTTGAAGACGAACCTACCTTACGCACTGGCACCGAACAGTTCCTCCGCCAGCGTGGCTTTACAGTGGCGACGGCGACCAGCGGCGAGGAGGCTCTGGAAAAATTTGCTGGGGCGGATGTGATTGTCCTTGACATCATGTTACCAGGGATGAGTGGCATTGAGGTATTGCATCAAATTCGCCAGACTAGCGATGTGCCGGTGCTGATGTTGACAGCGCTGCATGATGAGCCGACGCAAATTGCCAGTTTTGACGAGCTAGCGGATGATTATATGAGTAAGCCGTTCTCGCTGGTGATTTTAGAAAAGCGCATCAGGGCACTGCTTCGTCGCCAGCAGTCTGTCAAAAAGACCTTGTGGCAGCGCGGTTTGGCCTCGGTGGATTTTGCAGCCTATCAGGGATTTTATGATGATGCTGACGCGCACCTCAAGCCCAAGGAAGTGCAGCTGCTCAAGCTGCTCGTGGATAATCCAAGCATGGTCTGGAGCCGGCAGGCTATCATTGATAAATTGTGGCGTGATGATGAGGTGCCGTTCGACCGAGTGATTGACGTTTACATCAAAAACCTGCGCAAGAAATTGCACCTCGACTGCATCATCACGGTGAAGGGAGTGGGCTATCGCTATGAAGAATCTTAAGTTATTCCCCAAGACGTTTTTGGTGTCGATCGGTCTGTTCGCGGCGTTGATCATCCTGGTGCACGCGCTGGTCTACACCTTGATGCCGCAATTTTACCTGCAGCAAAAAGAGCGAGAGGCGGCAGATGATCTCACGGCGCTCGTGGCTGAACTACGCGGTAAATCGACCGAGGACATGCGTCGGACTAGTCAAGAATTTGCTCAAGTGAAAAATGTTAATATCACGCTGACGATTGACGGGCGCGACCAGTATTTTCAAGGGTTTCAGTCGATCAACATCGTGACGGATAGCGGTAAATCGGTCGATACTAGCGTGGTAAAAATCGCTGACGGCCAAACGGTCGATCCGCGTTCGGTGATTTTGCGGCAGGGGAGCGTGGCGGATAAACAGGGGCGAGCGATTACGGTCAAGCTGCTAGCTGATGTAGCGCCTGTCACCCAGGCCAAGTTCGCTACCTTGCACGTATTGCCATATACGATGCTTGGCTCGCTGTTGGTGGCGCTCGTGTTTTCGTACATTTACAGCCGTTTTGTGACGCGGCCGATTCGCCAGATGGCAGCGGTGACGACGACGATGCAGCAGCTGGAAAAGGGTGCGCGTTATCCAGTGAATAGCCGTGATGAAATCGGTGTGCTGGGGCGGAACATCAATGAGCTCTATCAAAATCTGTGGCAAACGATTCGCTCGCTGGAGCATGAAAATAAGCGGATCACGCAGCTCGAGAAAGAGAAAATTGCGTTTTTGCGAGCAGCCTCGCACGAGCTAAAGACGCCACTAGCAGCCCTCCGGATCATGCTCGAAAATATGCAGCTAAACATTGGCGAGTATAAAAATCGCGATCAGTACCTGGAGGAATCGGTGGCGCAGGTTGACCGCTTGGCGGCGATGGTGAATGACGTTTTGCGCTCTGGCAATGTCGCCGAGCAGGCTCTGCGCCAAGAAAAGCGACTGAGGGTTGACCAGCTGATCACCGAGGTGG
>CAUVPF010000072.1:0-3916 GCA_963553645.1 uncultured Candidatus Saccharibacteria bacterium
CATATGATTTGTATAAATTGTTTTCACGACAAAACTACTACCAAAAACTCCCGCAAACACACGAAACACCCCAGCGTCTGGCGGCGACGGTCCTGTCCAGAATGTGGTGCAGTCTTTACGACATACGAACGAGCCACATTGGATGAGCATACAGTACGAGCACAGGATGGATCAACTAGCCCATTTAATCTCGGAAGACTCATTATAAGCATTAGCCGTAGCTTTCAGCATAATGAGCGCGCTGCCGCCTGCGACAGCTACTTCCTCGCACAAACCGTGCAGGAGCGCATTATCGGCCAGGGCAAGTCACTATCCGCACAAGTTATTGCCCAGGTGACACACATGGTTCTCCAGCGTTACGATCCAGTAGCGGCAATCCAGTACGCCGCTCAGCACCACCTCATCACTTCTCAACGGCGCGGGAGGCCTTCGACCGTTTACGTGCAGTCGCCTTCTGGCGAGCATTAATCGCGGCCGTAGCTTTTTCAGTAACATCAAACTTATCAAGATACCGACCAACTAGTAGGCGGGTCTGTGCGGTAAATGCTGCAGCAGAGCTGTAAACAATGGCTGTGACGGGCATCAACACCCACTGCAAGAGCATCCAAATATTCCGACGGCGTGTATAGCGAATCGGGCGCGGCGGCAAAAGCTTGAAGGCACTAAAAATCGCTATCGCCATACCAATTAACGCAATTTGCTGCAGCGTACTCACTGTGTCAGGCAGTTGATGCGCAGCAACACTACGAGTAGCCTCAGCATTAATAATGAGCGGTACCCAGCCACCAAAAGCAATCAGAATAGAAACGCAGGCCAGTGTCACGTGCCCATCAAGCAACCGCACAAATCGTGAAAAGCCAGCCCAAAACGGTACATTACGTTGTTTAGTAAAGACCCGCTCACCAACATATGCAATATCAGACGCCCCATACGCCCAGCGACGAAGTTGAATAAACTGTGCTTTTAGTGTCTTCATATACGTAGCCGACAGTACTGCGTCTTGATAAATTGGTACATGAAGTGGCACAACTCCGTAGTTACCACCAAAATAGAAATAGCTACGCCAATACTGGTGACCATCTTCAACAATTGTTCGAACACTCCAGAAATCCATTTCCACGAGTGCATCCATCGGCTGAGCATGTGAAGCAAAATTACGTAGTGAATGAGGACGCATTGAGCTAATAATATTCCAAAATGAGTTGCCCGTCGCAACCACGCGCATCGGCGCCGGTACATCCCAAATATTACTGGTAAATAAACAAACCGGTTGATACGAATAGTGTTTACGATCTTCGCGGACAATATATTCGTATGTTAGATAATCAAAGTAAGCTTCATGTGGCTTGTTGTCGCAGTCCATCGTCGTAACAATAACGTTACTATACGGAATATGCTGCTTCTCAAGCCACCCCTTCAGCCAGCGTCCAGCGTACGTAATATTACCACCTTTACCGATCACCTCGTTCGGAATATCCTTTGGATGCTTGACGATATGAAAGGCGTGAAAATACTTGCCATAGCGTTTTTGCAGTATCTTGGCAGTTGCATCGATATCCTTACCACCCCGTTCCTCATACGCAAACACCATGATCATGCGTTTCTTATCATACGTAGTAGCGATCACTGATTTGAGAGCCGGCTCAATCACCTCAATACTCTCATTATAGGCCGGCATGATGACTGCATTATAAATTTCTGATGGCTTTGGGAAAAAGCCTGGCTGCGCAGAAGCAATGAGACGTAAGTTTTCCTTATGCTCTGCAAAACCCACCTCCTTCTGTCGCTGATCGCGAATACGTGCATACACCGTCTGTGGGTCTTCGAGATCTCCAAGACGTGCATGCCAGTCAACCAGACACGCTTTATCCATTTTGGCACGACCGGCAACCATATGATACGTAATACCAACAACGCGCACCATCATCGACAAGATAACGATAAGTAGATAGAGCGACGCAAGTAGTGGACTAAAGATGGACAGTACAACAAGGAGGATAACCGCACCGTAGCTCAATAGGCCAGGCAGAACCTCCAAAAAACGATAGAATGACTTTCGTTTGCCAATTGGTATTTCTATATCCATCACCCTACACCACCGACGCAATTACGATTATTGAATAAGCAAATAGCGCTAATATGACTGATATAGCAATCGTTAGCCAGAGAAACGCTAGTGCTAAATCACGACGCTGCACCGCAGCAAGCTTGGCACTCAATATAATATGTCCAGCAGTGATCATAAACTGTAGCACACCGTACGTCCAAAGCGAGTACCAGTGGCCACGATATAGTCCCGTCACGCTAAACGCACTATGCTGGACGATGACCTGGGTTTCTTTGGGCTTGATTGTAATTGCAAAGGAAATGACGATTACCAACGCCAACAGAACATTGACAACAACGAGACCAAACAACCAGCGGTCTTTCATCATCTGTCGTAATGTGCTCGTGATACGATTCTTCATACTATTCTGGAGCCGCTGACCGGATTTGAACCGGTGACCTACGCTTTACGAAAGCGCCGCTCTACCAGCTGAGCTACAGCGGCATATCTCCTCAAGGATTATAGCAGATAAATGGGGCTTTCGCAAAGGCAGCGAGAGACAGCCAAAAGTTATTTCCGCTCGCCCGATTTTTGTTCAGCCGGCTGGCCAAGATGAACGTAATAGGTAACTTTCTTGTCATTGATCAACTTATCAAAGTTGGCCTTAAACATCGTTAGGGGGATCTTGAGGTACGAATAGGTAACCGAGTTATCATCCCGTGAGCGTGGCTGAACAAAATAATAGCCATCGCCACCGAGTGGCTTAATAACTCCTGAGATCGCACCATCCGCCGTCTTGATCGCCGCCTCGGTCAAACCGCCATCTTTGTTAGTTTTCGGTATAATGGTTTCCGGCATTAACTGTACTCGCTCACCTAATGACGCTGCAATATCAGCCAGCGACTTACCAGCCTTGAGTTGCGCCTCTACCTCCCTAACGAGGCTCGCCGCCGCTTCATCAACAGCGAATGATACCTCCCAGCGCAGCAACGACGCCCTGATGCCGTCACGGACCTCATCAAGCGACCAACCGATCATGTCTTTTACTGCTGAACGGTAAGCTTCTTTTGATAAGCCAGCATCCTTTTGTTGGCGATCCACCTCTTCGTCTACCTTTCGATCATCAACCGATACGCCTTTTTCTCTCGCTAGCTTACGCACATATGCATCCTGCACTGCCTGATTCATTGCTCGCTGTCGCTGAAAGGCAACCTTGTCGCCGGCTTGATCTTGGCCTTGAGTTTTAAGCACAGCCATATTGCCACGATTGTACAACAGATAATCGCTATATCGTACAAATTCGCCTTCAACCGAACCAGCTGGCAATGGCAGTATCTTGGTAATGCGATATGCCAAGTCACTCGTATCTTTCCAGACATAGAGCTGAAGATACAACAGAACTATCACTGCTATAAGCCCAGCTATGCTGATAAAAATAGTGTTCCAGACTAATTTATGCTTAGAGTATTGTATCGGATATTTATGCTTGCGCCCACCGGCCAATACTTTTTCACGATGCTCCGCGACCGTATCGTTGGTAATTCGTGATGGCAGTGAGCGTTTATCCTTTTTCTTAAGCTTCGCCGATTTCTTTAGCATGATCACTCCTTTCAGTAGCAAGGTCTACCGCATCTTGCAGCTTATTATAAATCTCATCCGGGTGTTCAACATTTTTGATGACAAGATCACCAACAAATGTCTGAATCACTATTGTACCAAATTTGAATATTTCACCTGTAAAACCAGGTACGACATAGCTGATATTCTGGACTTTTGCTAACTTAAGCTCAATTACATCCTTACCAAAAAAACCATGCTGTGTTATCTGGCGCAGTCGCTGGTTCGTTACAATGTAGTATGTATAAAACC
>CAUVPF010000073.1:0-3861 GCA_963553645.1 uncultured Candidatus Saccharibacteria bacterium
CATCGCCACACCATTCCACACGGTCAAGGTGATCGCTCGCGGTGAATTGAAAGCTAAGGTTGACTTGAAAGTACAAGCTGCTTCAAAATCAGTCGTTACAGCTATTGAAAAAGCTGGCGGCTCATTTGAGAAAGTCGCAACGCCTTTGCGCCAAAGTGCAAAAGATGTTGAGGAGAACGATAAGTAGCTTCCAAGCTTACTGCATGAGCAATATTAAAGCGGGTGTCCATCTAGGGTCGCTCGCTTTTATTATGCTGGAAATTATGCCGATACGTGTGATATAATACCCAGAGTAAATGCCAAAGACAGAGGGGTAAACGACGATGATGAGTTGGAAGACCGTGTGGCGGTCGCTGAAAAATAAAGATATGCAGAAACGCCTGGCTATTGTGGTGGGTATTATTGTGGTGTATCGAATGCTGGCGCATATTCCGGTGCCGCTGGCGAATCCGACACAGATGAAGACGGCACTGGCAGCAGCGCTGGGACAGACTGACCTCGGCGGGTTCTTGAACTTACTTTCGGGTGGCGCGCTGGCGAGCTTTTCACTCGTGCTCGTCGGACTCAGTCCATTCATTACCGCCAGCATTATCACTCAGCTACTCACAAAGGCCATCCCGAAGCTCGAAGAGCTACACAAGGACGGCGAATCGGGCAGGCGCAAGATCCAGCAGTGGACGCGGCGGCTGACCATTCCGCTGGCTATCGTCCAGTCGATTGCCTTTATCTTCCTCTTGCGCCAGACGGTGCTGGCCGGTGGTACGACCACGCTGAGCGATCCGACGATGCTCGAGTGGACAGTTGGCGTGACGGCGATGACGGCCGGGTCGGTCCTGCTCATGTGGCTGGGTGAGTTGATCACCGAGCAGGGTATCGGTAATGGTATCTCTATCTTGATTTTCGCTGGTATCATCAGTCAGATCCCGCAGATGCTCGGTTCACTCATTTCGTCGCTCGGGAACACTGCGGCTGGCGGGCTGAACGTCTTTAACTGGTTTACCCTGCCGGTGAATCCAACCGTCTTTTGGCTGGTGGTGATCATGGCTATCGCCTCACTCATCGTTCTCTACTTCTTGGTGAAAATCAACGAAGCCCAGCGCGTCATCACCATCAACTATGCCAAGCGCGTTCACGGTAACTCCAGCTACGGCGGCATCAAGAGTATCCTGCCGGTCAAGCTGATCGCTGCTGGCGTCATCCCGGTCATCTTTGCCGTCGCCTTCCTCAGCTTGCCGCAATTCATCGGCCAAGTCATGAAGGCCTCGGGCAATCCAGACCTGCAAAACACCGCCAACACCCTGATCACGTGGTTTCAGGCGCCAAACCCGGGCTCCTTTACTGGCAGTACCTGGGAGGCGTTCATTTACCCGACGCTGTATTTCCTTCTGGTCATTGCCTTCACGTATTTCTACACCGGGATCGTCTTTAACGCCAACGAAATCGCTGAGAATCTGCAAAAGCAGGGCGGCTTTATCGAGGGTGTTCGGCCCGGTGAGCAAACCGAAAAGTACCTAATGCGCACGGTTAATCGCTTGATCTTGTTCGGCTCAATTGTCCTGGGTATCATCGCCATTTTGCCGTTCGTCGCTGAATACTTGATGTATCACCTGGCGGCGATCAGTGGCTCACGCCTGTCAATCGGTGGTACTGGTCTGCTCATTGTGGTCTCAGTCGGTCTTGAGTCGCTGCGTCAGCTTAACTCGCGTGCCTTAATGGTTACCTATGATGACTTTAATACTGATGATCTCGCAAGCAATACATCAAAGAAGCGACGATTATTCCGTAAAAAATAAGTATAATCCCCGCCTAGTAGCGGGGATTATCATGCTATAGGGCTGTACAGGCTAGCGTATCTTGTATGTGTACGTTGCGGCTCTATTCTTTGCAGTACGAGTCTCGTTTTGACAAATCGGTGCGATTTCCGTAGCGATGTTATTGGCATCAACCATCTGGCAGCTAGGGACGCCGAATTTATTAAATTGACTTGACTGAGAAATAATCTGCCACTTACTGTCTTTCTTGGCAGCAAACGCCCATGCGCCGGAGCTACCGCAGCTATGCTTTATGAGTAATTGCGTTTCGTCATTACTATGTGCAACGACCTGATGCACGGTATCATTGAAGTCGCAACTTGACAGTTCTTCGTTTTTCAGGAATGAACGAACCTCCTCGACCAGCTTGTCGCTCCGTTGCACCATCCGATCGCCCTCGTGGCGGTACTTGAGCGAGCCGAGATCGACGCGAATATCACTCTTTGAGCGTATCGGAATGTGATGTCCGATTACTTGCCGCTCTTTATCGTATAGCAATGCGAAAAATACCGTACTAATGAGCAATACAACGATCGTAACCGCCATTATCGGCACGAGCAGTCTCTTTCGTTTACGCTGGTTTTGCGTATCTGACGCAGTGTTATCGTTATTCATACCCCTCCTTTTCATTATGCTATGTCTTATCAGTATATCATCTGTACTTTCTTACGATAAATCGCTTGCAAGTGTTGACTGATTGCTGTATAATTGACAACTGTAACTTATGGCGAGTCAAAAGGAAGTCATCAAGATGATTGGTAAGGTAGTGGAAGCACTGCCTAATACCCAATTTAGGGTGGAACTGGAGAATGGCCATAGTATCATCGCGCACATTTCAGGACGGATGCGCAAAAATTACATCCGCCTAGTACCCGGTGATAAGGTGGAAGTCGAGATGACTCCTTATGATCTCACAAAGGGTCGCATCATCTTCCGCCTCAAAGAGGAGCGACCAGCGCACGTGGCTCGAAACACGCGGCGCTCGTCATAATAGTAACGATAATCTCGGGTTTACTCGGGAAGGGAGATTTCAGAGCACTTTATGAAAGTTCGTGCAAGTGTCAAGAAGATCGACAAAGATCCCAAGAAAGGTGACAAGCTAGTCCGCCGTAAAGGCCGCCTATACGTCATCAACAAAAGAAAACCTAAGAACAAGCAAAGGCAGGGTTAAGCATGGCTCGAATTGCTGGGGTAGTTATCCCAACAGAGAAGCAGGTGCAAATTGCGCTCACCTATATTTATGGGATTGGGCCGAAGCACGCTTCGAGCATCCTTGCGGCGGCTAAGATTGAGCCGACCACTCGGGTGAAAGATCTCACCGAGGCTGAAGAAAACAAGATTCGCGAAATTATCGACAGCGAATACACCGTCGAAGGTGATCTCCAGCGCTTGGTAACTAACAACATTAAGCGCTTGAAGGATATCAACGCCTATCGCGGTCTTCGCCACAAAGCAGGACTGCCGACACGCGGACAGCGGACTCGTACGAATGCACGAACTCGCAAGGGTCGCGCCATCGCCGTGGGCGGTACACAACCAAAAGCAGCAAGTAAGACCTAAAGAAAGGACTAAGAAATGGCAGACGCAAAATCTACCAAGAAGAAGCAGCGCCGATCAGTCCCAGCTGGTCAGCTGCATATTCAAGCAACATTTAACAACACCATTGTTACCTTTTCTGACAAGAAGGGTAACGTGTTGACCGCTTCATCAGCTGGTGCATGTGGTTTCCGTGGTAGCAAAAAAGGCACCGCCTATGCTTCACAGGTTGCTGCTGAAAAAGCTGCTGAAGCTGCGAAAACGCAGTATGGTTTGAAATCAGTTGACGTTTTCGTCAAAGGTGTCGGTTTGGGCCGTGATGCCGCTATTCGTGCGGTTGGCGCTTTCGACATCTCAGTAGAAAGCATTAAGGACGTAACTGGCGTGCCCCACGGCGGTGTTCGTCCACGAAAGGCACGGAGGGCATAATTATGGCACGAGATAATTCACCGATTGTCAAGCAAAGCCGCCGCGAAGGTTATGCGCTTCATCCAAAAGCACATAAAGTTTTGGC
>CAUVPF010000074.1:0-3811 GCA_963553645.1 uncultured Candidatus Saccharibacteria bacterium
GGTTGCAATACTAGTGCTGATAGCGGCCAATGGTGCCTCCGGTGACCACAAGAGGTAGCTCGCAGCGCGCGCGGCGGTTTGTCCGCGCCAAAGCTGCATCGGCTCGGTCCAGGCTTGGGTGATGACTTCTCCGCCCCGTGCGATGACGAGCTGATCGGCGTGAAAAACTGCCAGTGTGACCGGATAGGTGATGGTGAATTTGTGTAGCGCCTCGACGAACTGCGCCAGCTGCATGCTAAATGTCAGGATTTTTGGATAGTAGACGCTGCGAAATAGTTTTTGCACTTGGGCAAATGAGGCGACAAAGACGACGTGGGGATTATCAAGGATGGTGGGAAAGCTGTTTTGCACCAGGTCGATGGCGTCGCGGCTCAGGACAACCGGCCGGTGGTACTGGCGTACAAATTGCTCGTACAGCGCGGCTGTTTCGCTATTTTTGCCGGCGTCGCCGATCAGCAGCATGACATGAGCCCACTCACCGAGCGCGGCCAATTCGCCTGCCGCCCCGCCGCTGAGGCCGCCGGACGGATTGGTCGCGGCAAATAGAACGTCGGTCATCGCTGCTGGCACGGTGCGGCGCAATGTGTCGGGTAGTAAGACTCGTACGTCGCCTGCCCCAGCGTCACGTGCTGTCTGGTAGCTGGTCGCCACCGCCGCAAAGCCGAGCTTGTTGCCGCCAACGATACCCAGTCGCCCGGCTTGGTCGCGGCGCTCTGGCCGATTCCATTCAATGTCGGGAAACAGCGGCTTAGATTTTTCCTGCTTGCGCCAAAAGGTATCCACGTTCGCCCTTCTCGAGTTCAAACACTACGCTTTTACGCTCCAGGACAATTGGCCAGCCGTTGGTTTTGGCAATTTCGAGGAGCTTTTCCGTTGGATTAAAGACGACGGGATGCTCAACCATCGCCAGGAGGTGCCGGTCGCCCTCGCTGTCGCCAAAGGCATAACTACCAGTGAGCGTTAGCCCGTGCTTATCAATAATTCCTTGGAGGATCTTGTCTTTATTGGTATATGTTTTGGTGATGATCGTGCCAGTAAATGTGTCGCCGCGCCGTTCATAAACCTGGGCTGCCCAGGCGTCGAAGCCGTATTTTTTAGCGAATGGTTCGACCAATTCTTGCTGCGAGCCAGAGATGGCGATCAGGAAGTAGCCCGCCTGCTTTAGCTCGCGCAGGCGATGTCGTGTGTAGGTGTAAACGTGGTCAAGCTCTTCCGTGACGATGCTATTCGCGACCTCGTCAAACACCGCGGTCGGGATGTCAGCCAGCGAACGAGAGATGGCATCGACCAAACTCAGTTCGTACTCGTCGTAGGCGTCTTTTGACTCTCGTCGTTTCCAGCTGAGTAATTTCTGCTGGATGATCGACGCGTGGACTTCGGGGATGGCGCCAGCATCAATCATCCCGAGCACCAACTGCCGATACAGCCCGCCACGAATGAGCGTACCGTCGATATCAAAAACTGCGAATTTCTGCTGCTTCATCGCTTGATTATCTCGTATTTTTAGTTTTCTCGCAATAGCTTACTACATCATGAGGTAGATTACTTAGCAACTGATGATTCGTTGCGTAATTTAACCATGTTTTGGTACACTTCGTCAAAGGTCAGTCCTGATTCGTGGATGAGCGCGGCCAGATCTTTGCCGACATAGCGAAAGTGCCAGGCCTCGTTAGCGATACCGGTAATTTTTTCCTTGCCCTTCGGATAGCGCAGAATAAAACCGTATTCGTGGGCGTGGGCGGCTAGCCAGCTGGCGGTTTTTGGATCAAGCGCGCAGTCGCTGAAGCGGGCCTTGCATTTCTCGGAAAAGCTGGTTAAGTCAACCGCCAGGCCGAGCTGATGCTCACTGTGGCCAGGCTTGGCGACGTATTCGTCAGTGTGGGCGGCGCCGTTTTTGGTGGCGGTTTCAGTGCGGACTTTGGCTTGGGTGGTGCCGGAGCGGTAGGCGCTCGAGACGAGGACCGGTAGCTTGGCCTTGGCGGCGGCCTGGAGCAGTTGCTCCAGTGGTTCTTTGACCATTGGCTGCATGCGCTTATCCTCTATCCAGCTCGGCGTACCATCAGTAATATCCGTCAGCGGCGGTTCAAAGGCTGGGTCGATGCCCTGTTTGCCTGATACATAAGACCAGATTTTCCCGGTCTGCAAATATTTCCATGATGGAAAGGTTAAGTCACGACTAGTTTGATCAAGGCGGATGGTGACTGGCTGAAAATTATACAGCGGCGAATGAGCGATCGACGCCGATGTCTGGTTGACGAGCTGCGTGCCACCATTGATCATCAGTAATGTCAGTGTCGTCCAGGCCGCTAAAACCATGGCCATGACTGCGCCCCCCACTCCGTGCTTCATTTATTGTGTTCCTCGCTGTTTAAGTTCGGTCATTGCCTTTTCAATATACGACCAAGCCTCCTCCATCGTCAAGCCCGACTGATGTAGAGCGCCTGCGAGTTCCCGCCCAACATAGCGAAAATGCCACGGCTCGTACTGATAGCCGGTGATTTTTTCCTTACCCTTCGGATAGCGTAAAATAAAACCATAGTTATGAGCATGCGTCACCAGCCACTTGCCAGCAGTGGTTTGCTCGAAACAGTCCTCCACCCAGCAAGCTTGGTCGGTGCTGCCAAAGTCAACGGCCAAGCCCGATTGGTGCTCACTATGACCGGGACGTGAACTAAACCGGTTGGCCTTAGCCTCACCATGCTGACGAACATTGCTAGCAAAAAGCGAGGCCTGGGTAGCATAGCTGCGGTAGCCTGATCCGACGTAGATAGTGACGCCGGCATTACGAGCAGCGGCGACTAATTTCTCGAGATCAGGCATGAGGACAGCACGGAGTGAACGTTCTTCGTGGCCGCGGCCGGGTAGTGTCGGTACGCTGACGAGACGGAGGTCACTTGGTTGGTAGCGAGGATTGGTAAAGCCCCGAGATTTATTGACGATTCTCCAGAGGTCAGCATCATCAGTATCATTGATAATGCGTGCAGAAATTGGCGCAGCATTCGGCAGAGCGATTGTTGGTGCGGTTGGTGATGGGTTTTTCTGGCTGTCAGGAGTTTTCCCTTCTAGCGTGGCGTTGGACTGTCTTTCCTGAGTGGATTGATGCGGGGCGCTATTTGACTGATTGAAATGGTGGAGAATGCAATAGGTCACTATGCCACTTCCGACGACGACCAGTGCCACACCGAGGTAAATCATTGCCTTATGTTTTTGTAAGCAATTGATCTTCATATCTCAACCTCAATACTGACCGGGCAGTGGTCGCTGCCCATTTGTTCGGCGTGGATTTGTGGGTTGGTGACACGCTTAGCGATTTCGCGCGACGCCAGCCAATAGTCGATCCGCCAGCCGACATTACGCGCCCGGGCGTTGGCCCAGTGCGTCCACCAGGTGTAGGCGTCGGTCTTTTCAGGAAAAGCCGCCCGGAAGGTATCAGTAAATCCAGCGTCTAGGTAATTCTGAAAGCCTTCTCGCTCCTCGTCGGTAAAGCCGTGCTTGCCGACATTAGGCTTTGGATTTGCCAGGTCAATTTCTCGATGCGCCACGTTCATATCGCCGCAGTATAGGACTGGCTTAACTAGCTCCAATTCCTCCAGATAGGCCAGCACCGCCGGATCCCACTGCTCATGGCGTAATTTCAACCGGCTCAAATCCCCTTTCGAATTTGGCGTATAACATGTCACCACCCAAAAATCGTCGAACTCGGCAGTGATGATACGCCCCTCGTCCGCCGGATTGCCATACTGATCGCCGGTCACATTGAACCGCTCAATGATAGCCGGCGGCAGCCCGTCGCGCCAGTGTAGCGGCCGGA
>CAUVPF010000075.1:0-3716 GCA_963553645.1 uncultured Candidatus Saccharibacteria bacterium
TGGCACATGGATAAAGCCGACCCCGACCTGACCGTGGAACGCGGCATAGCCCTACATAAACTGATTCGACTACTGACCGCCGGGCTACACGGCGGCGGCTACCTTAATTTCATGGGTAATGAATTTGGCCACCCCGAGTGGATCGACTTTCCGCGCCAAGGTAATAATTGGTCGTTCAAGCACGCGCGGCGCCAGTGGAGTTTACGTGACAATGGTTTCCTCAAATACCAATGGCTGGGCGAATTTGACGCGGCGCTAATGAAAATCATTCAAACCGTTGATGGCCCGGGCATTCACTACCTCACCATTCGCCAACACGACCACGTTGTCAGCTTCATGCGTGGCGACCTGCTGTTCATCAGCAACTTTTCGCCCGATCGGTCGTGGGCAGACTATGCACTGCCGACAGCAGCTGGGTCATACAGCGTAATTTTGGATAGTGACGACAAGCAGTTTGGTGGGCAGGGCCGGGTTGATCCTAGCGGCCGCTATTTTACGACGCGACATGACGACGAGCACATTATACGTGTATACATACCAGCACGAAGTGGCCTTATTCTGCAAAGAAATTGAGTGATACATATATCGTCACTCTTCACTATACATGTGATTTGGGTGTGTTATACTGTTCACATGGATATAAACTCAAAAAATATCATAGCTACCTTGATCTCGCTCGGTATCCCACCAGCCTCAGCGACAATCATCCATTACCTCCTTATCACCCCACCGTACCACCATAGCCACACAAGCCTGCATGAGCAAACTGGCTTTAGCAAAGCAGCCATTACTGGTGGGCTACGCTACCTAGAAACACTTGATATGATCTCCTACCGAACAGACGGTTCACGGCGGCAGCATATCGCTCTTGCTATCAAGCCGCTCGTCAGCTACATTCAACAACGTATGTTGCTGTTTGATAAACTGGCTGACGAATTACACGCAGCGTCAGCCGAACAAGCAGACGGTGAGTTTTTATCGGATATCGCCGCGGTAGCTGAGCTGTGTAGCGTAATCAACGAAACGATTTGGCAGGCTATAACGACCTGGGAAGAGCAATATACCTCTACTCATCCATTGAAATAAGATATTCTTCCAGGAAATCGCCCCACTCCGGCACATTCTTTTCTCGAAAATAGGCACGAAGAAAAGTAACCATAGTTTGCTGACGAACTAACGCTTCGTCTCGGCCCGGATCGGTCATCATAATCTTTGGCAATTTCAGTAACTTTTCAAAGAAATAATTAATGAAGCTATCGCCATCATGCGTACCACCGTTGGCGTTATATCGATGTGCATCAATGTTCACATCAGGCCAAACAGTTGGATCAAATATTGGGCAGCTATCGTGATTCACCGCATAAATAAGCGCCCGCTCAATACCGCACGCCCCAATCGCATCACACATATCGGCATCAGACACTAGCTGACCAGCTAGACGCTCTGGCCGCACACCATGTAGATAACGACTATAGCCAATCCGAGCAATATTATGACGCACCACATCCTGCAAATCAGCCGCAACACCAGCTTTTACCATAATTGACGTGGCATTATTGAGCTCATCCGCTTGCTTTTTGCCAACTAATTTATAATCATCAACATCGTGCAGCCATGCCGTCAGCAGCACTTCATCCATTGAGGCCGCTTCTTTATACTCATTCGCGAATCGCTCCGCTAGTCGCACCACACGCTCAACGTGATCGTCGCTATGGCCTGACGTATCGCCGCCAAGCAGTCGGCAAACTTCCCGTCTTACTATCGTCATTGATTTGTTCATAGACTTTATTATACACCCCATGCAAGTTATGGGCGTAAATCTATTTATTAGCTACGAAATCCCAATATGCATAATGCATCATACACGCTCGGAACAACGTAAACTAGTTCACGCAGCATGATATCAACCGGTGCTGTTCGTGAAAAGATTGGTTTCTTTAATGCGAGAGCATAACCGATCTCCATCGCAGCACTTATGCCAACATAGCCTTTAGGGGCATGCAGTAAGATAAAGTCAGACTGCTCAATGGCCCGTAAATGCCAGCTTTCTATCTCTCGAGGCGACAGGCCAACTTCTGCAGCATCAACAACAAATTCACCGTCCATAAAGTCCACTCGTCGCGGTGACAATACCTGACAGCCAGTTACGGCTAGCTCGTCGTAAGCGCGCCGCAGCCCGCCAATATCGCGCCTGTACGACCCACACAATACCGCACGTGCTGCCCGCGGTCTAGAACTCCGCACTACCATATTCATATATTATTTCAGTCAACTCGCCGCACCCGTTGATACACGCCGTGATTTCTCGCAAAAAACTCTTGTACTTTTTTGGCTCATCATGCATCTCATCGAGTGTACGCCAGGCATTTCTGCCGCCCTCAAACTGTACGGCCAATTTACCCGAAAACACCTTGCAAAACATCAGGTGAAAGATCTTGTCTTCGATAATTTCACCTGTTTGCGCATGGCGCACACGTTCATGGTACACCCCGCGATGAACAAACTCACCCCATAAACCCGTCTCCTCCGCCAATTCACGCGAGGCCGCATTGACGATTGACTCGGCCCACCGCACTTTGCCAGTAGGCGCACCCCAAAACCCATAGTAGGGATGCTTGAGTCGCTGTTGCAATAAATACTGTTTTTCTCCATCATGCTCACGTTCAATCACGAGCATGACTGCCACCTTTGGCTGCCGCTCAATAACACCGGCATCGGTATCAAGCTTATTCGCATACTCTTTGCCCTTGACCGAGAGACAGTACCCGCTGTCGACTTTCTGCACATAACCTAGCTCAACGAGCCGTTTGATATGAAATTTGATATGATCGCTTTCCAGGCCGCTTGCTTTTTGTAGTGTTGCGAAATTAGCCGCTGGCAAAAATAACAATTCCCGCAAAATTTTCGTTTGTGCCTCATGGATCTTTGCTTCAAAACTCATATCATCTCCTTTTGGCTCTAGTGTAGCGCGATCAGATGAGAAAAACTAGGGAAGTCGACTTCCCTAGTGTAGAGGCATAGACGCACCACGCTCCTCTCATAGAATCAGAGATTAGATAATCTCAACAGCTACATCATTCCTGAGTACCGTCAGCCGACGCGCTGCGGATCGCAAACTCAGCCAGGGCAGCCTTCTTTGTCCGCGGCCCACTTTCTATCCTGTCTGTAAAAAAGATACCGTTCAGATGATCTATCTCGTGCTGGATAACCCAAGCAAACATACCAACAAAGTCCTGTTCATGCGTCTCGCCCCGCTCGTCTGTCCATCGCAGCGTCACCTTAGGGTAACGCGTGGTAAAGCCCATCGGTGTCTTCTCGGGGTCTCCCCTCTCTCCACTCAGGCAGCCCTCTGGATTCGAGCTCTCCTCAGGTTCACCGCTATATTCAACAATCTCGGGGTTAATTGCCACGAGCCGAAATGGCTCGGCTTTTGCATCCTCGGGCGGCCGCACATCAATGACAAAGATTGAGAGATTGCTCCCAATTTGATTAGCGGCGATACCTACACCCTCGGGACCCTGTGAACGCAGCGTATCGAGCATATCTGTTATGGTCTGCTGTACGTAATCGCTCTTTATGTCCTCACGTTTGACCGGTACGGCTTCTTGTGTTAATAAAGATCGGAACACCACACGTCTGAACTCCAGTCACGCTACGTAATAGCGTATGACGTCTTCTGCTTGAAAAAAAAAAGCGGGGGGGGGGGGGGGGGGGGG
>CAUVPF010000076.1:0-3695 GCA_963553645.1 uncultured Candidatus Saccharibacteria bacterium
GGTGTTTCAGAATTATAACCTGATCGATTATCTGACGCCGCTGGAAAACTTGAAGTTAGTTAATTCCAAGGCCACCAACGAAACGTTGCACTCCATGGGCTTGGACGACAATCACATTCACCGCAACGTCATGAAACTTTCTGGCGGTCAGCAACAGCGCGTAGCGATCGGCCGAGCGCTGGTGTCCTCCGCGCCAATCATCTTGGCAGACGAGCCTACTGGTAATCTGGACGAAACTACCGCTGCCGACATCATCGACATCCTGCGCCGGGCCGCCCACGAAAACGACAAATGCGTCATCGTCGTCACCCACAGTAAGCAGCTGGCTAAAGAGGCAGATGTGGTGTTGAAATTGAAGGATAAGAAGCTACGGGCATAACGTCAGGCGCAGAACGACCCACATCATTTGTGGTACGTGGAGCGACCGAATTGATTGACGATGAAAATCATAAAACCCTCATCTCAAGCAAGAGGTGCGCGAGGCAGAAGCTGAAAGCGCACCTTTTTGCCTACTAGGTATGATGGTCGTCCACCAGTTCACTCCGAATCATGAACCATTTGCTACCATTTCCTCCAAGCCGCACTTCACGCTATAATAACCATATGCATTTTTATCAATCATCAAGCGACGAGGTACTGCGGCGACTGGGTTCCTCGAGTAGCGGCCTGAGTGCGGCCGAAGTCCAGCGCCGCCAAAAACGCTACGGCCTCAACGTCATCAAAGTCCAATCCGAACCGCTCTGGCGTATCATCCTCGAGCCATTCCTCGATATCTTTATGCTCGTCCTGCTCATCGCCGCCATCATTAGCCTCTGGCACGGCGAGGTAATTGACGCCATCATCATCTTCGTCATCGCCGCCATCTCGGCCGTTATTTTCTACATTCAGCGTTTCTCGACCGACCGCGTGCTGCGCAGCCTGTCCCGCCACGACGCCCAAAAGGTCGACGTTCACCGCGTCAATCGTACCACGCGCATCGACGCCAGCCAGCTGGTTCCGGGCGATGTCGTCTCGCTGGCTGAAGGCGAGAAAGTCCCCGCCGACATCCGCCTCATTCGTAGCGCCAATTTGCGAGTAGACGAGGCACAACTGACCGGCGAATCACTGCCAATCTCCAAACAAACCGACGCGCTCACCGGCACCAAAGAAATGTACGAGCAAACCAACATGCTGTTTCAGGGCTCATTCGTCGTCAGCGGCACCGGCACCGGCGTAGTCGTCGCCACTGGCAATCAGACCGAGTTTGGCAATCTCGCCATGCTCTCAAAGCGCGAATCAACCCAAAGCCCGGTCCAGCGAAAAATCGACACCCTCATCACCAGAGTCATCACCGCCGTATCGGCCATCGCCCTCGTTGCCTTTGGGCTGAGCTTGCTGCGCGGCATGGACGTACTAGAGAGTCTACGCTTTGTCATGGCTCTGGCGGTGAGTGCCGTGCCGGAGAGCTTACCGATTGCGATTTCCGTGGTGCTAGTCTTAGGAATGCGGCGGATGGCCGCCAAAAAGGCGCTGGTGCATCAGATGCGCGCCATCGAGACCATCGGCGTCATCACCACCATCGCCACCGACAAGACGGGCACACTGACCAAGAACAAGCTGACCGTTCAGCAAACGTGGACGCCGGACGAGGCGACAGAGAACATTGACCACATCATCGGACTGGTAGTCAACCGCGCTCACGCCAAGAGCCACGATCCGCTGGATATCGCCCTCAATGAGTACGCCCGCAAGCAGAGCGCCAGCCCACGCCACGCACCAGTTCGTGACCTGCCATTCAGTCAAGCCCACGCCATGTCCGCCACCGTCTGGCATCATGGCCAGCAGTTTCGCTTGTACGTCAAGGGTGCGCCCGAAGCCATTCTGGCAGCGTGCCGCGTGTCAGCCCGCACCAAAAAGCGCGCCCAGCAAATGCTTGATGAGATGACCGCCCGCGGCTACCGGGTGATCGGACTGGCGACGGGCGAGCTGGACGAGGCAATTGATAGCTTTGACCAGCTCGGCAAGCAGCGCCTGAGTTTTGCCGGCTTCGTGGCCGTGGCCGATGTGCTCCGACCAGAGGCGCCGCGGGCCATCCGAGCGGCTCTAAAGGCGGGCGTGTCGGTGCGGATGATCACTGGCGATCATTTCGAGACGGCCTATCAGATTGGCCGGGAGCTTGATATGGTCGAGAACCGCGACGAGGTGTTCGACTGCCGTGATATGGCTAAGCTGTCCGATGATCAGCTGGACGCCATCGTCACCAAAACCAAGGTCTTCTCCCGCGTCATCCCCGAGCAAAAATACCGCCTGCTGACCATTCTCAAAAAGCACCACATTACCGCCATGACCGGCGACGGCGTCAATGACGTGCCAGCGCTCAGTAACGCCCACATCGGCGTAGCCATGGGTTCGGGCTCGCACATTGCCAAAGACGCCGGCGATATCATCCTGCTCAACGATAATTTCAAGACCATCATCGACGCCATGCGCGAAGGTCGCACCATCATTGCCAACATTCGCCGCATGCTGTTTTATCTGCTGTCGACCAACACTGGCGAGCTGATCACCATGATTGGCGCGCTCCTGATTGGCATCAAAACCCCGCTGGAACCAGTGCAAATCCTCTGGGTCAATCTGGTGACCGACACCTCAATGGTCATCCCGCTTGGCCTGGAGCCAGGCGAAAAGCAGGCCATGAACCGCCCGCCGGAGCACCCCGACGCACCAATTCTCAGCCGTCAAATGATCTGGCGAATGGTCATCGTCGCTGTCACCATGTCAGTCATGGCGCTGGCGGTCTATATCTTTTTCGAGAAGCATTACGGCCACGACTACGCGCAGACTCTGGCCTTTATCTCGCTGGTGGTCAGCCAGTGGGCCAACGCCTTTAACGCCCGCTCTGACAGTGAGTCAATCTTCACCCGCCTCAAGGTCATGAACGCCAGTTTCTACGCCGGCATCAGCCTGTCGGTCATGTTACAGCTGCTCGTCTTCTTCGGCCCGCTTGGCACAATCCTCCACATCACGCCGATCAACTTCTGGCACGGCGCACTCATCGGCCTGGCTTCATTCATCATCCCGATCATGACCTGCGAGATACACAAGTGGCGGGGCAGGAGGAATGACCATGTCTGAGCTCAAAACTATCCGAGCGGCCTATCGCGTGTCAGTCAAGGGACTAATCTATGATGACGGAAAGTTACTATTCGTCCGCGAGAGGAGTGATACGTGGGATTTACCCGGTGGTGGGCTGGAACACGGCGAGGGCATAGCCGAGGCCTTGCGGCGTGAGTGCCGAGAAGAGCTGGGAGCTGAGATAGAAATCACAAACGCAGCACCGATCATCATCCCGACATGGAGCAAAAAGTTCGACACCCCGGTGCTTATCATCGCCTACCATGTTCGCCTCGCGTCGCCACCCACAACCACGACAGATGTCAGCGAGCTGCGGTATATTGGGGCTGATGAGCTCGAGCAGGTTGAGCTTGACTCGACATTGTCGGCCGTTATCAATCAGTTTTATATATAGGAACGACCCGTGGTAGCCGACGAATAATACACATGCACAGCGTCGATTGAACCGGAAACCGGAGGGAATTTAGAATGATTAGAATAATTACGTGTCTTTGCTTGAATCATTTTTACGATTTCACTCGTAAAATGGCTGCAAATCCTGAACAAAGCTCGAACCGAGTTCGAGAATGATGTTTGAGGCG
>CAUVPF010000077.1:0-3666 GCA_963553645.1 uncultured Candidatus Saccharibacteria bacterium
GTACTGAATGTAAACAGGTATTCCTTGTCGAGTGGTATAATCCATACCAAGAGGTATCATGAATACATGCACGACACAGAAGGAATGTGGAATCTGTCCACTGCTCGTTGGTCAGACGGCGGCTGATGATAATGTCATATTGCAAACCGAACGTCGGGTGGCGGTGCTTGACAAGAATCAGTGCTATTTGGGCAAGTCGTTTATCACTCTGCGCCAGCACAAGGAAACATTGTCGGAGCTGGACGAGGCAGATTGGATGGAACTACACCACGTGATTCATCAACTTGAACGGGCAGTCAAAGAAGCGTTTGGTGCCGATGTGTGTAACTGGGAGTGCCTGATGAATAACGCAGTGAAAGCTGGTCAGCCGACACATGTGCACTGGCATCTACACCCGCGCTATCTTGGTGGTGCTACCTTTGCTGGCGAGGAATTTCCTGATCCAAAATGGCCACGGCATCTAGAGAGTGGTGAGCACCGTGTGAGTGAGGAGCTGTTTGGCAAGATTGTCCTGGCAGTGCAAGAGAACTTACCCTAGGCAAGGAGCCATGCCGCTGCAAAGTATATAGCAGCCAATATAGCTGGTGCAATTACCATACCCCACTCTTGTTTTTTGAGCCCAATAACAACATCACCAATTTGCGCTAAGCTTGCTGCAGCAAAGACAAGCTGCAGTGCAGAACCACTAAATACAAATGGAGCAGCTACCGTAAGTAACCCTAATGGCAGTGCTCGAGAAGCGTACATTGCTGCGTAGAATCGCTCGCCATGAGTGATGGTAGTCGAGCGGCTCATCATACCAGGTTTGATGAGTGCAATAATCGCAGCGATGATCGTTGCAATGGATGATAGGGTCGTAATGACAAGTGTGACAGTATGCATGAGTATAGTAAACCATATGATGGGGTTGCTATGCAACCTGTCCCCACTACCAATGCTATAATAAACCTATGGCGATAGAACGAATTGTTGATACCAGTAGTCACGCGGATGATACCGAGGAACAGCGGATTGAAGTCAGTCTGCGCCCGCAGAGCTTTAGTGAGTATGTTGGTCAGGAGCGGTTGAAGCGTAATTTGCGCTTGGCAATTGAAGCGGCAAAGAAGCGCGGCGAGCCGCTGGATCATGTGCTGCTCTACGGCCCGCCAGGGCTGGGTAAGACGACCATGGCGACGGTGATCGCTAACGAGATGGGCACAAACTTGCGCATCACTAGTGGCCCAGCCATTGAAAAAGCGGGTGATTTGGCGTCAATTTTGACCAATTTGGCGGACGGCGATATTTTGTTCATTGATGAAATTCATCGGCTCGGTCGGGCGGTGGAAGAAATTTTATATTCGGCCATGGAAGATTTCAAGCTGGATATCGTCATCGGTAAAGGCCCGGCAGCTCGGTCAATCCGGCTGGATCTGCCGCGGTTTACGGTGATTGGCGCGACGACGCGGACGGGTAGTCTGGCAGCGCCGCTGCGCGATCGATTTGGGCATATTTACCGACTGGAATTTTATGAGCCAGAGGACATTGCAAAAATTGTGACGCGGAGTGCGGCCATTTTGGACTCATCAATTCGGCATGAAGCGGCGAACTTGTTGTCGACGCGAGCCCGCTTGACGCCGCGCATCGCCAATCGCCTGCTCAAGCGCGTACGCGATTATGCCGATGTGAACGGCGATGGCATAATTGATGTGAAAACGGCAACGAGTGCCTTGGAAATGTTGGAAGTGGACGAACTGGGATTAGACCCAGCCGACCGTAATTTACTGCAATCAATCCTGGAAAATTATGGCGATAATCCCGTGGGGCTAACGACCATTGCTGCGCTGACTGGCGATGAAGCGACGACAATTGAGGATTTTTATGAGCCGTATTTACTGCAAATCGGCTTCATTGAGCGCACGCCGCGCGGCCGTCGGGTGACGCCAAAGGCGAAAAAACACATCGATATGCTATAATAACAGATATGAAAAAGAGAGTTTTGGCGATACATACCCCTGATAAAGTTGGAGAAATGACTACCGTGGCTGGCTGGGTGCATTCCCGGCGCGATCACGGCGGGCTGATTTTTATTGACCTACGCGACCATACCGGCTTGGTGCAGTTGGTGATTAATCCTGAGCAGGCGGAAGCCTTTCGTTTGGCGGAAAGCCTGCGCGATGAGTTTGTGATTCGTGCCAGCGGTGTGGTGACCGAGCGCGGCGAAGGTTTGAAAAATCCAAATATTGCCAGTGGCAATGTGGAAATTGTGGTGGAAAACTTGGAAATTCTCAACCGTGCTGAAACCTTGCCGATCCAACCCTTTGCCGAGGAAAACCAAGCGGGCGAAGACCTGCGTTTTAAGTATCGCTACCTCGACCTGCGCCGCCCAACAATGCAGCAGATGCTGAAAAAACGTGCCGAAATGTATAGGCGGATGCATCAGTATATGGATACTCGGGACTTCATTGAGATTCAAACGCCGATTTTGGCAAATTCTAGCCCCGAGGGTGCGCGCGATTTTCTAATCCCCAGTCGTTTGCAGGAAAATAAGTTTTACGCTCTACCGCAAGCCCCGCAGCAGTTCAAGCAGCTGTTGATGGTTGGCGGCGTACCACGGTACTACCAGTTGGCGGCGTGTTTTCGCGATGAAGATCCGCGAGCCGATCGACTATATGGCGAGTTTTATCAGCTGGACCTGGAGATGAGCTTCGTTGAGGACGGCGAGGAGGTTCGCCAGGAGGTTGAGCCGCTGATACGGCAGCTCGCGACCGATTTTGCTGGCAAGAAATTGCTGGATTTGAGTGGCCTCGCGGTCGGTGACGGCAGTCCAATTCCGCGCATTTCGTACCGTGACGCCATGGAGACGTATGGCTCGGACAAGCCGGACCTACGTTTTGGCATGGAACTGATTGAGCTGACCGACGTATTCGCCAATACCGAGTTTGGCGTGTTCAAAAACGCTGAGTGCATCAAGGCGATTTGCGTGAAAAACGGCGCTAGTTTGAGCCGCAAGCAAATGGACGAATTTACAAAGATTGCACAGTCTGAGGGGGCTGGTGGACTACCGTACATAAAAGTTGGTGAAAACGGCTCATATACAGCAGGAGTTAAGATTAATCTAAATAGTGGTGATGGAGTAAAGTCGGATTTTATAGAGGCTCTATCCTCTCCAATTATTAAGTTTCTTACTCGAGATGAAATGGTGCAAACTGCGAATATATTGGATGCTGAATCTGGTGATCTCATTGTTTTTGGCGCTGATAACCGCTCGGTCGTCAACGCCGTGCTTGGTCGCCTGCGAAACGAATTTGCCGCTCACTTCAACCTGAAAAAATCGGATGAGGTAGCCTTGGCTTGGATTATCGATTTTCCGTTCTATGAATGGGACGACCACGGCAAGAAGCTCGACTTTGGACACAACCCATTCGGTATGCCAAAGGGCGGCTTAGAGGCGCTGGAGTCAGCGGCGACTGACGCCGACAAGTTGGCCATCGTGGCTGACCAGTTCGACATGGTGATGAACGGCTATGAGATTTGCTCTGGCGGTGTGCGCAACCACAACCCAGCGGTGCTGTACAAAGTATTTGACCTGCTAGGTTTTAGCGAAAGCTACGTCGAGGAAAAATTTGGTGCTATGCTAAACGCCTTCAAATACGGCGCACCGCCACACGCTGGCTGTGCCTTTGGCGT
>CAUVPF010000078.1:0-3649 GCA_963553645.1 uncultured Candidatus Saccharibacteria bacterium
TGAAATGCCAAATTATCACTGCGAACATCACTGTGATCAAAACAGTCTTCTGGCTGCTTGGCGAATTGCTTGGCATGTGCCGAAATATCTGCTAATTTATCACGCTCACTCAGCAGCCTAATTATCTTCTGGCAGCGCTGCTGGTTGACTTCTGATTGCTCCGGTAATAATGTTCGGTAGTTATCAATTAGTTGACGACGAATATCAGCCTCGGCAATAATCTGATCAATGCCATTATCCAAGCCAAGCTCCGTCGTCGTAAACGGCTGTAATTGCAATTCCTCAATCACCTCATGCGGTAACTCCATTTTCTCCAACTCACGAGCCGCCGTCACCACCGCTGAGATATACCGCTTGGCCACAGATTTTTCCGCTGGCGGCCGCCACAACCAACCGTCGGCTGATTCATAACTGGCTGTCATCAGCACATGTCCATCACCGGCCAGCGTAGTCCAGTCAGCCACATATTGCGGGTGAAGTTTCTGCAATAACCGCGTCACTTCATAATCTTTTTTCAGCCAAGCTAATTCCCGCTCGCCGTCGTCCGGCAGTAAATCGACATCAACCTCTTTGACAAAAATTGTCCTATCGCCCGCCGACACCAAGGCACGGCGATTGCGCGAAAAGCCGCCGCTTACCGATGTAACTCGTAATTCAGATACGTCAGCGCCAAGTTCTGTTGCTGTACATTGCAGCGCTCTGTCGGTTAGTAACTTGTTGTGATTGGGTAGGGTCTCCATGAGAAAATTATAGCATTAGATTAGGATTGCTACTTCCTATTGTCTAATACATAATTAAGACTCAACTTTCTCAAACTGTCCGTGAAGTGAACGATATACGACATCCCAGATATAGACGGTCTAGGATTTATAAAGTAACAAATCTGCCTCTTTCCATTCTTCAATCACTGTAGTCAAAGTGTACACAGCAATAGCCTTAGCATTGTCGTATATCTGTTTTGACGCGAGTTTCTCAAGCTCGTTCAAACTAAAAAGATTAATATTATCGGATTCATCATCAGCTATCTTGCGTATTGGATTTTCCGACGTGATGAATGCATAGCTTATGTCGGTGTGATAATGTCCGCCGCCAGCAGGATATGTATGAATTGCAATCGGCTGAGGATGTAACTTTGCTCCAGGCAGTGACGTAAGTCTGTTATAACATGGCTGCAGCAGCTTTAGTTGATTCTTATCATAACCAGATTCTTCGGCTATTTCACGCAAAACCGCTTGCCATGGTGTTTCATCCAACTCCACATGCCCGCCAAACTGCAGCAACATCTTTAGCTTGCGGTGCTTGTGTAGAATAATCCGAGGCTCATCACCCTCCGTTATTTTCACTATATATCCGCTAACACAAATGTCGTGCTGGCCAGGTTTATTGTGTATATGAGGCATATACATTATAGATTTACTTTAATTGTAGTATATGAGTCAAATTGTAAAAGTAGCGAGAGTTACATATTCAACCACGCGAAACAACCAACACAAACTCCGACCCGTAAGATTTCTTCTAGCTTCTCGTTCGGACGGCGCAATCGCCGTGTCATCTTCTACTAGTAAAATTCTCATTAGCTAATTATCCTCTTTTTTTAATTTAGCACAGGCATCTGAAAAATTGCTTAAAGCGCCTTGATCAAGGGTTGCTTAGTCGTCACAACGAATGACAATTTTAGTATCACCTCCTGCTACAACCTTGCACTTGCCGCCAACTGGATACGTGAACTTCGGGTCAGTGTGACCAAAATCGAGATTGACTATCACTGGAATCTTCGGATCGATATTCTTTGAAATAATGATGTCACTAATCATACCGTCAGTCGCCCGAGATTCGCCCTGAAATCGCCCAACTAAAATTGCTTTTACTTGACGAAAAAATGGCTGTTGCATCAACGCCTGCACGTGGCGCTCAAACGTTTCAGGGATTGAATCATAACTGTCGTCTTCAATACACAAAATAATATTGCCTTCAATTTTCGGAAAATATTCCATACCATTCAACAAGTTCAGGCTACAAAGATTACCACCAATCATTACTCCTTCAGCCGACCCGCTCTGCACGACTCGCGGCCCATTATTTTCCAAAGCTTGACGCGGCGAAACTTCGTCATAATTCCACGGAAAATCATAAAATGTTTCCGATTGCTGAACGACCAATTCTGCCGGCTGATCTGAAAACAAACAGTGCCGAAAATACTCCAACGAATAATCAGCTTCTGGTGGCAAACCAAAACAATAGAAATT
This sequence comes from uncultured Candidatus Saccharibacteria bacterium, assembly GCA_963553645.1. GTDB lineage: Bacteria > Patescibacteriota > Saccharimonadia > Saccharimonadales > Saccharimonadaceae > Nanosynbacter. The sequence goes on from CAUVPF010000078.1 coordinate 2,247, forward strand.
TGGCATCGCATAGGTCACCAACCCAGTTTTAGCCAAAATCGCGTGATTGAGAACGGTGATATCAGAAAAGCCACCAAAGATCTTCGGATTGTCTTTTATAATTTGCCAGTTAATTTTGCCTAACAACTGATTGGAATTAAATCCGCCAATCGCCACCAAAACACACTTCACGTTTTCGTCCATAAATGCTTCGTGTAAATCTTCAACCTTTTCGTCGTCCGTCGGGCAGCCTCGCTGATTCCGAGAAAAAGCATTTTTACTAAACGTAACCCTTAGTCCAAGCGATTCTAGTGCTGCTTTAGCTCGCTCCAAAACCCCTTTATCAATATCGCTCGCTGAGCGCGCCGGCGCAACTACCCTCACTTCATCGCCTGGTTTTAATTTATCTGGTATCATATATTTCCTTTCCTAAAATTAATCAATCAAAAAACCTCCCGCAGGAGGCATAAAACAGCAACAAAACACCTCCTGCTTACACGTGGAGATGATGATGGATTGAGAGTAAATTCGTCATAGTTTCAGCATAGCATAGCCTTACTGAAAGATTAAAGCGATAAGCAAATTTCCACTGCTAGCACGCCATAATGTTTTTGGTCAGCAGCGGAATAATATTTGTTGTATTCGGCAGCGGCAGCTTCGGCACTGGTGGCGTGCGGGATAACACGGTGGTAACCCTCGGCCTGCACCATTTCTAAAAAGGAATTGTAGTGGCGGATGGCGATAATCTCCACGCGTGCTTGATCTGGTTCGCCGTCGTGTAGTATTCCTTCGGCGTCGCGAACATCGCGACGCAGGTGAATCTTATCGCCGACTCGGTACTCGGCAAATTTTCCGCGATTCAATCGACCTTCAACCGTCTTCCGCCCGACGATAATATCGTCGAGTAATTTTGATTCTCGTCCTGAGTGCCAGATTTTCATAATTCCTACAGTGTTGTATCTTTTTTATAGTTTTTCTTAACTTCCTGCCAACAGCGATGCCATAGAATTATAGCACAGCCTATAAAAGTGTCTCTACTAGTCATGCCTACCAAACTACAATAAAATCTTTAGATTAGGCAAATCTTAAACAGCCATCGCCTGCGCTTCCGGCCAAATTCTCTGCACCAGCTGTTTGCCACGTGTGGTTAGGCGCACCCAAGCGTCGCCATAAGCCTGGTTGATTGCCATCAATCCCTTATGCCGCAAGTCCGCCAGCCAATCGTCCAGTTCATCTGCATCACCGTCACTGACCTGTGGATTTTACAACCAGCCGTCATATGGCTGCTCGTCCAGCTGTTCGGAATAACCAGCACTTTTGGTTTGAGCATGGCAAAATTAGCCGCCACCAGCATCAGCCTAGCGTGAAATTTCATATGGTACCAAATCGTATTTCAAGGAACAAAGAAAAAACACCTCCGTAGA
>CAUVPF010000079.1:0-3497 GCA_963553645.1 uncultured Candidatus Saccharibacteria bacterium
CTGACAGTCGCGGGTCGTGAGTTGTATCGTCAGGTTGATAGATATACTGATGATCGCGTTGCAGGTGGGCGCAGCAGTAATGCGGTTGCAGAGCAGGGGAGGCGGCTAAAGAAATGGGGAGCTATGATATATTGACAATTATGAGCGTACGTGGTAGTATACGAGTATTGTGAAATCACCACATCACGAACACGAAAAGCAGATAGCTGAATTGGCAGAAACCCGGTTACTTAAAAAAGGGGATACGCTAACACTACCACCAAATAATTTAAAAACTCCAGTTGAGATTACGTTGGCACCAAATGCCAAGGACCCGGCAACCTTAATTGTCTATCGGGTAGATCAGCCACAGACGGATCGTGAGTCGCGTCTATTTATGGGGAATAAAGGAGCAGGGGGTCTTCACGAAACTTTTCATAATCGTGAACAAACATTTGATCCAGAAGCAGCGTACGTCATTGTATCTGAGGCTGACGTATCTGCCACTCAGGACGATGCTGGTTTTATAATGTTGTATGCAGGTCAAACGATAACAATTGGTAGAGAACAGGCGGGTAGTCCGCCTTCATTAAGGGAAAACTCTTATGTCTCGCGTGGGCATCTCATATTGTCTGTAGATGAAGGGTCTACAGATAAAGAAACCGGTAGGCTGACTATTGAAGATACGTCGTTAAATGGTACACGGGTGAGATTCAGCTCGGCATCGCCATGGGATGATCTCCGTGAGGCGCCAACTGCATTATCTGAACCTGATGGTTTACCTTCACTGATAGTGCCATATGATGATCGTTTTACACCATCCTCGTCAGGCGAGTTACCTCCGTTGGCAGCGCCATCATATCCGCCAGTCACACGGGAAAGCAGTGAGCTACCGTCACTCATATCACGGGATGAGCAGTCAGTTGGCACCGAGGTGTCTCCTAAGCAGGCCGAGCCGAGCCACGATCAAGGGGAGCTTATGGATGAGATGCCTCATCGAGTGAAGGAGTTATTGGAATGGCGGTCACGTGCGATAGGCTTTGTTGGGGAACAGGTAGAGGGTATGCTGAGTGCACTTCATAAGAATGACGGCAGCAAGCTGAAGCGGCATCTTAATAGGATAGAGCGCGAAGCCAGCAACCTTACGAGTATAGCTAATACTGGCTCGGAGCTTTTATCTACCACGCTGGCTAGTTCAGTGGATAATGAAACAAGAGAGTTATTAGAGCAAAGTCAAGAAATGTATAAGCATTTGCTTGACGGCTTAAATACTCTTTTAACTTGTACGCTAACTGATTTGATGGATCTTAGTGCTTATAATAGTCAGGTAGAATTCAGGTGGAACATAACTGGGGTGAAAGAGTTAATCGGAGGGATACAAACAGTTGATCAAAAGCTTATTCATCGGTTCAATCAAGAAGGCTGACGAGGAACAATCATAACCCCGCTGAGCGAGCGGGGTTATCGTTTTCTTTGAGAGGGTGTCTAGCCGACGCAAACTTGAGTTCGTCGTTCGGTTTTGCCGGTGAACTTGGTTTTCTTGACTCGTTTGAAGGTGACGACACCGGACTGGGCAGCGTGGATGGTGTAGTTGCGGCTCATGTATGCGCCTTTACCAGCGACTTTCGTAGCGCCTGTTTGGCGGACGAGTACCTCGCCGGCGTTGACTTTTTGGCCGCCGAAGCGCTTGACGCCGAGGCGTTGGCCAGGGTTGTTGTGGATGTTCTTACTTGAGCCACCAGCTTTGACTTTTGACATTGAAACTCCTTAAATTTTCTAAACCTAATCCGTATCAGTATAAGTGATGGCTGGTAAAAAGTCAAGAGTCTTTACTTAATTAGCCAAGTGTTGTATAACTGGGTGCTATGAGCGAGCAGAATATGACAGAAAGAAAAGCTGGGTTAGGTGAGTCGGTAAATAGAAGAACGCTACTGATGGGTGGCTTGGGCGCCGGCGCAGTGGCACTGGGCGGTGCCTTGTACGAATCTCAAGAAAAGATTCGTGACGGAGAGGCGTTGCAGGTACTGCACACAGTACAGACGGCAGCAGCGGAAATTGCTCAGCGCGGCGTGGATGGCCGGACGACATCAAAAGAGACAATTGAAGCGATACTGCAACGCGAGAGTAGTTCGATAGCAGAGATGAAGGTCGCACTTTCTGAACCGCTGGAGCACTACGCTACGGCTGAGGGGCGGTATGCGTCAGCTGGAGCAAATATGGTGGATGGACTATTGGGCCAGATTGGACAAGATATATTTACTGATACCAACCAACAGATGACGACGGAAATAACCAAGCAGGCGCGGCCAACATTGGCATTTTTGATCATGGCATTAAATCAGCGGCGGATCGGCCTGGGCGCTGGAGTTTTACTAGCGACATGTCAGCAGTATTATCAGGATGCAATTGCTCCTCCTGCGGATGAGAAAACAGCAGAGGCGCGTCGAGCGCAGCTTGATCTCTTGGAAAAGGGATTGGTGGGTCGTTTGGGGCGGCTCGCAAACTATGATCCGGTGCTACAGCTCAATCGTCCGGTGCTTGGACGGTCAGCAAGATAAGCAGTTCGCGGGCGACGACCTGGTCGGGGCGGCGATAGATGAGTGGCGTACGACGGTTGAGGTGGTGATAACCGAGCTGTTGGAGGTGCTTTATCACCGGTAAATGAGTGGCCTGGCCGGACGCGTCGTACCACGCTGGCACGGCGATACACAGCGGCGTGTTTGGCGCCAGTTGCGGGCGAATGTTGGTGAGAAAACTAGTGATGATGTGGTTACAGTTACCGACAACTGCCGCTAGTTTTTGAGGTGCGGGCGGCGCGGAGAAAGGTTGACCGAGGTAAGTTTCGCAGACAACAGCAGTGAGGTGTCTGCTGTTTGGCCAGCGGTGCGTGGTGGCGTCGGCTTGATGGATATCGATAACGCGGCCGGGCGTAGTGAAGGTCGATTGCAGCCACGATAGGTTTTCAGTGGTGTAATCAACCATTTTCTGGCTGAGGTCGGTGCCGACGACGTCGTAGCCAGCGAGCAACGCCTCTTGCAGGACGGTGCCGGTGCCGCAGAAGGGGTCGAGGATTGTCACGGCAGCTCGGCTTCCAGCCGTCTCCTCCAAGTCGAATGCATCCGGCAACGCCGTCCGCAGAACCATCGACTTATCGGAGAGGCTGGAATCCGAGCTTGTCACAGAATTGTCGTGTGGTCTTTGACGGGTCAGCGACCCGGCACCCAGCGCTAAATTCAGCATAATCTGCGCTAATTTGGGCGGCAGCATGCCAACGAAGGCGTCGCGCCTAGGGCGATGGCGGTCGCGGCGGGTATAGGCGGTGATATTCTGGACACCGCGGCTCTCGGCGATGATGAAGCGGCAGTCGGTCGTTTTGACGAGCAGGAGCTCGACTTTATACGGTGAATTACCAAGCTTGTTGTTATGTGCGGTGGCGGTGGAAAGGGCGGGCTGATCGTTAGGGATGAGGCGGAGACTTGTGCCAGATTTTTTGAGGGATGATTTGAGGATGAGGCCGG
>CAUVPF010000080.1:0-3350 GCA_963553645.1 uncultured Candidatus Saccharibacteria bacterium
TGCTAAACGCCTTCAAATACGGCGCACCGCCACACGCTGGCTGTGCCTTTGGCGTCGACCGCATTCTCATGGAGCTCATCGACGAAACGAACGTCCGCGAAACCTTGGCCTTTCCAAAGAACGGCTCGGGTGTCGATGTGATGATGGATTCGCCGTCAACGGTTGATCCGGCGCAGCTACAAGAATTAGGATTATAAGCTACATCACGGCGGAGCGAACCTGCTGTGATTATTTTCAATGGCAGGTGGGCTATTTTCGCTGCTTTTTCTGGCTGATAAATTGTGAAATAAGGCCAATGATAACAACCAGAACTGCAACGTAGAGTAGCCCGTTGATCAACCAGGCGGCAAGGCGAAACACCATGCTCAATACCCAAGCGATGATGATCAGGACTGCGATACTGTAAATTAATTTAGGAGAAGACATATATACAGTATATCATTGACCGCTAATTAATACATCCCATCAAACCATCCCTTAGTGTAGCAATCGCGAAAATTCCACGCCCCAGGGCTCTCGGTCTTATAGCTCCAGTAAAACCAGGCATCAACGCCTGAAGGCACGGTCAATTGTGATTGGCAATGGGTGTATTCATTACTATCACTGGCGGTACGTGGCGGCAGAGCAGCGCTCCACTCGCCGATGATCAATGGTTGCTGACGAGAATAGCTGCGGTATTTGCTAGACTGCTGATCAAGTACCTGACGGTGGTGAGTCAGCGATGTCGCTTGATTGTCTGTGTCAGAAAAGCATTGATAATGATGTATATCCAGTGTATTATTCCCAATTCGTCCCGACCACCAAGCTGGCTGATAGCAATCAGAGACTACAATGCGTACATGAGACGGCAATTGAGCACGCAATTTTCGGCTCGTTTTGCGTGTCCACCACCACAATTGCCACCGTTCGCGTCGTGTCGTCACCAGGGGCTCATTGAGCAGCTCAATACCCCAGAATGCTGGATGGTTGCCATATTCATTGGCAATGTCAAGTAATATCTGTGATGTTTTCCGTCTATTGGCGTGCTGATACCACCCGACGGTGCTGGTATTACCACTGCCGCTATGGTCGCTGGCGTTTTGAGCACCAGGCGCAGCGTGCAGGTCGAGTAGCACCTGTAGGCCGTGGTGTTTGGCCGCGTCCATCAACCAGTCAATCTGCGGTTTTGCTGATAGATACGGCGGCTGATTTTCAAGCGCCCAATAGCCAATCGGCAGTCGCAGTAGTCGTATGCCAGCTTGCGCCAACCACTTGAGGTCATCTTCCTGGATGAAGGTGTGTCGATGCTGCTGGATGCGTGCCGCGCCGTCCACTGTTTGTGATAATTCATATTCATTAGTCGCGTCTGTTCCGGCGAATACACTTGGCGTCATCCATCGTTCAAGCACCAGCCAACCACCCAGATTAACTCCAGGTATGGCGGGCGAGGAAGAATGATTGCTCATAGTTCTACTGTAGCATGAATACATTGCCGAATAATAGCCGAACAGCTATACTGGAAGTAATGTATGATCGACACGAAGTCAGTGTAAAAGTGGCGCTGTATAGCAGTGATGGCAAGCGGGCGCTGCTGATGTATTATCCGCACGATGATGGCTTTGGCCTGCCGGGCGGGCATATTGATGCTGGCGAGATGCCTGATGAAGCATTAGAGCGGGAGCTGTGTGAAGAGTTAGGCATGACAATTGATGCGACGCCAGTTGATTTTTATGTGCGCGATCCGTATGATACCACCGTCAAAAACCATAAAATTATTCTTGGCTACACGGCCACGGTTGACGGTAACATTGAAATACCGGACCGAGCGTGTGATGGCGGTGAGGAGCGCCCAGTCTGGTTGACGCGGGCGGAAGTTGAGGCTACTGACAAGCTCGCGCCGGGTTATCGGGATTTTGTGTTGAAGTGGTGGCCTCGAGGCTATAACTGCACACCCAACCACGCCGCCAATACATCACCGGCAAAGTACGCCAGCCCAGCAGCGATTACTCCGAGCAGCAGGGTGACGGTGGCTTCTCGCCATGGCGACTGGTTGCCAACCTTGCCTTTAATGAAACCAATTGTCAGGAAAGCGACTGCTGTTAGTGTGGAGCTGACATAAAACAGGGTGGTGCTTGGTGCTTTTGAGCCTGCAATGACATCAACCAGGTAGGGCAACACCGGTATGCTACCGACGGCGACGAAAGCCAGGAAGGTGACTGCACCGATGATTTTAGGAGAGGCTCGCTTTTGCGTATCGCGGGCTGATTCTTCGTGTTCAGCGCTGGCTGCCAGGTAAGCACTGGAGCCCATTGAAAAGCCATCAGCAATCAGGTTTGCAACGCCCAAAATGAGGATAACTGCACTGGAAATCCCCGCGCCAGCCGATGCTGCCACCACGGCAAAGGTTGTGACTGTGCCGTCAACCGCACCATACACAAATTCTGAAATGTATCGTCTAAAAAGTATTTTCATAACCGTGCCATTATAGCACAATTAGCCCTTGTGGGGTTGATTCGCGTATACTAGAGTAATGACGACTGATGATTTCCGGGAGTTGATCCACCAAAAGGGTCGCGAACTGTACCGGCCAATGCCGTGGCGTGACCAGCCAACCCTGTACTATGTGCTGGTGAGCGAGCTAATGTTGCAACAAACGCAAGTTGCTCGCGTCTTGACGAAATTCAGCGAGTTTACCGCGGCGTTTCCGGACATTGAGTCACTGGCAGCGGCCGAGCTGACTGAGGTGCTTCGTGCGTGGCAGGGGTTGGGCTATAACCGTCGCGCTCAGTATCTTCATCGAGCAGCACGAGCCATTGCCGCTGGCGCCCCAGCGACCACACTAAACGACCTCGTTGAACTACCAGGTATTGGTGTCAATACTGCCGGTGCCATCATGAACTATGCATACCAAGTGCCAACGCCGTTCATCGAAACCAATATTCGCACCGTCTATCTCAATCATTTCTTTATGGACCAGACGGCAGTCGCGGATCGTGACATATTGCCCATTGTCGAGCAGACGATGGATCAGGCAAATCCGCGCCAGTGGTTTTGGGCACTGATGGACTATGGCAGTGAACTGAAGTCTCAGGGAAAGGGCAAATTGTCCGCCAGTCGTCACTATACCAAGCAGCCAGAGTTTGCCGGCAGTCTCCGCCAAATGCGGGGCGAGATTTTGCGTCGATATGTTGGCGGGCAGCCACTCGCTGAGATCACCGCTGAGTTGCAGGACGATCCACGATTTGCGGCGGCACTGGATGGCTTGCGGCAAGACGGTCTCATCGGCTGATGATACAAGTATTGACATTTTAAACCGTCTATGCTATCATAGCAACAGTCAATACGACAAACATAAAAATTATAATAACAAA
>CAUVPF010000081.1:0-3212 GCA_963553645.1 uncultured Candidatus Saccharibacteria bacterium
CTTACCCTAACAATAAAAAGGAGATAATATGAAAAAAGTGTTAACAGTACTCGGTGCAGCAGTAGCAGGTTTTGCAGCCGGTATCCTGACCGCACCAAAAAGTGGTAAAGAAACTCGTGCCGATATCAAGAAAAAGGCTGGCGAGCTAAAAACTGCCACTGTCAAGACTGCCAAAAAAGCCCAGGCTGCCGCTAAGGATAGTGCTGAGGCGGTCAAGGCAGGCGCTCAAAAAGTTGGTGATGCCGTCGCTGGAACTGCGCGTACAGTCAAGGCTGATGCCGAGAAGCATTTCAAGAAATCGTAGTGGTTTGACCTAAACGCAAAAACGCGAGATAATACAGAGGATGAAATACCTTCGTAATCTCGCGTTTTTTGTGTGTGGTGTTAGCCTGGCCGGCTTGGTAATATGGCCACATATCGCCATGGCACAAACCACACCAAATTCACCGCCACTCCATCTAGTTCGTAGTCAGTGCCAGTCTATTCGATCAATATTGCAGCGAATTCAGCACAACGATGCCTTGCTGCGAGTTAATGCTGGTCAAGCATATAACACAATCTCAACCAACCTTATCGCCAAACTAAATAGTCGTTTGGCGCTGGCGCAGATTGATAGCTCACGGATGGTAGTAATCGCTCGCGACTACGAGGAGGCACGCAAAGCGTTTGCCCAGCAGTACAATGAGTATGAATCAAATCTGGCGACGCTGGTCAAGATGGACTGTACTGATAAGCCAAGTGAGTTTTATGCGCAGTTGATCAAGACACGTGATGCGCGCCAGCAGGTTAGTGAGTCAGTAGTAACGATGAGTAAACTAGCGACGGATTATCGTGTAGCGGTGGAACAGCTCAAGGTGAAGCTATCGGGTGGAGGTGGTCGTGGATAAGCTCAAACAATTCAGCAATCGGTTACTTCGGCTCATCACTCAGTATAAGCTACCAACAATGGTAATCAGTGTCATCATGGTATCCATCGTACTAGTCAGCATTTCAATGTACTTATACTATTCGTCAGATGCTTTCCGAGTGGACTTGAGCCGACCGGATTATGTGCCGTATCGGGCACAGATTGATAACTCTAATGATCATAATCGGGATATGTTTGAGGCACAGGGTGAGGTAACTGGTAAGGTGTTGGATGATTTTTTGCAAAAATACAAGCAAGAAGAAAAGAAGGCAGATGGCGCGCGGGTGTTTGCTAGCGATGTCTTGAGCGATGACCAGTTGGGCATTGGTGGCAGCAATGGCACGGGCGGTGCGACAACGCAGGGCCGAGATGGTTTGCTAGAGTAGTTCTAAATTGCCCCTAGGTTTTATGTGTTATTGCCGTTGGGATAACGGCCAGCTCAATCTCTTGTTTTTCAAACTCTTTGAGGAGGCGGCGGCGCATCTCTGAGGTAACCGCCCATTGATCTGACGGCTGAACCTTACCAGCAACGATCAATTCAACTGATCGACCAGTGATATCGCCGACGGAAACAAATTTTGGCGGTTCAATGATTTTCTTGTCCCAAGACTTTTCCTTGCTGAGTTGTTGCCCGGTCTCATTGATGATATCAGCGGCGCGGCTGATGTCGGTACTTGGATCAAGCTGCAGGGTAAAGCGCGACATGCTATACCCCATCGTTTTATTGATGACATGCTGGATGCTGCCGTTCGGCAAATAATGGACATTACCATCAGCATCACGAAGCACTGTTGACCGGGTGCCGACACGCTCGACAGTACCGCTCGCACCCATGACATCAATAATATCGCCGACTCGGTATTGATTTTCAGCGATAATAAAGATGCCGGCCAGAAAATCTTTGACAAGTGACTGCGCACCGAACCCGAGCGCCACGCCGATGATGCCGGCGCTGGCAAACAGCGGTGACAAGTCAAAGTAGAATAACTTACTGGCGACCATGGCGGCGATATAGGCAATGATAGTGATGCGCCAAAAACTACGGATCAGCTGCGTTAGGGTGTTTTCACGCTTTTCGATATCTTTGCGGTGCCATGAGCGGTGCTTGGCGGTGGAGTGGATCGCGTAGCGAATTGCCCAAGTAATGAAGATGCGGCCAAGATAATAAACGATAACCGCGCCGATGACGATACTGACCGTTTCAACCATCCGCTCGCTCACCAGCCAGCCTAGTCCATGCTCGGTCATCCATTCATCAAAGCGCGACGAATTTAACAGTTGTTTGATAAGCGTATCCGTCATGAGTTTAGTATAATGAAAAGTATGAGTTTTGTCGATCCAAATCAGTTCGTTATCACCCGGCGGCGCAAGAAGTATAAATTTGCATTATTTAACAATTCGCCGCTTTGTTTTGAGTATGATGAGTGGATGCCGCGGCCGGTTGACGTGCTGGAGATCGGTGCTGGAACGGGGCTGTTTAGCGTCGAACTGGCAGCGCGCCATCCGGAGCAGCGATTTTTGGCAGTTGATGTCAAGGCCGATCGACTGCAGAAAGGGGCGCGCGCGGCCGAGCGGCGTGACCTCACGAATATCTGGTTTGTGCGGGCACGAGCGGATCAGCTGGGGGAATTGTGCGAGGCTGGATCGCTCAGCCAGCTGTGGGTCACTTTCCCCGATCCGTTTCCACGCCAGCGCTCCAGCGGTCGGCGTTTGACGCACCCGCATTTTTTAACGCAGTACGCAAAGTTGCTTAATGAGGGCGGCGAGCTACTACTCAAGCATGATGATCACAACTTTTTCTGCTGGAGCTTGGAGCAGCTGGTGGCGACTAGCTGGCGACTCCGCGAGCTGACATTTGACCTGCATGAATCGGAGCAACTTGATGAGGAGAGCGATGCCCGGATCATGACAACCTACGAACAGCGGTGGGTTGGCGAGGGGAAGGCGATTGGGTTTGTGCGAGCAGTCAGACCATCGGGTTAACGAAGGCCAAAGTGAGCCCTAATCCCTCAGACATTGGTCGGTTGCTGTTGAGCACGATATGCCGGTTCGGCTTCATCCAATAAATAGAGTAGATTTTCCGAGGGCTTGCAGAATTGTGGACGTTCATCAAGATCACGCAGGATACGTCGACCGATACAGGTGGCGAGTGGGGTTGGTGTCTCATAGACAACACTGTTGTCGGTGATAATGTCGGGCGACTTGGCGTAGATGCCCTCAATGATAATTACTTCTGCTGGGCTAACCGTACCCTGTATATAAGGCTCTGCAGTTTGCCAATTCATGCGGCGATGGTGTATCTCTT
>CAUVPF010000082.1:0-3159 GCA_963553645.1 uncultured Candidatus Saccharibacteria bacterium
TGTTTGATTCAATTGCCTGGCGAATGTTCTCCGAAAAGGCACTGGTTTTGAAATAATAATTTTCTTCACTCAGCCGTTGGTATGGCGACTGGTGGTCGGGACAAATGCCATTATTTTCAGCTGCTTCTTTGTCGGTAACGAACGCCTCGCAACCCTGGCAATACCAGCCCTCGTACGTGCTTTTGTAAATGTAACCAGCCGCAGCCAGCTTTCGCCAAATGTACTGCACCGCGCCAACATGATGCGGGTCAGTCGTGCGAATAAAGTCAGTCGCCGAAATATTCAACTCGGCAATCATGTTCTGGAAATTGCCATGCATTTGATCGACGTAGGCTTGCGGCGTCTGGTTTTGACTGGCGGCCTTGGCAGCAATTTTATTGCCATGCTCGTCCACGCCCGTCTGGAAACGCACCTCGCGGCCGTTTTGCCGCTGATACCGCGTCCACACGTCCGCCAGCATGTAGTCCATGGCGTGCCCGATGTGCGGCAAACCGTTGACATAAGGAATAGCAGTAGTGATGTAGGCGTGTTGTTTAGTCATGATACTCATTGTATCATTATCTGGAACAATTTTCACCGATATGGGTTCGCTGGACGCTCACTCATGCATCATTGCTACCACTGCAGTTCGGCCCGTTGTATCACCCTGAGCATGCGAAAAATAATGCGGATCGGTCATAGTGTTAATTGGTGAGATATGAATATTGCTCGGCGGTATGCCTGCTCTTTGGCAAATAGAAGCGTTGTACCCCTGCATATCTAAATAGTAGCCATCGTGGTGTTTTTTATAAAATGGCTGCCACACCGGATCAGTTGCCTGATCAAAGTATTTCATTACATAGGTTGATTGTTGTGCACTCGGACTCATCCACACGATAATGTCTTCGGGTTTTGATCCTTCGTGGATAAATTTTTCAACCATCCGCTGCATCAAATTTGCCACCGTCGAATGCCGCCCCAAATGAAGTAATGCCAATAGTCCCTTGATCGCATCATACATCACTACAGCGATACAGTCAGCTTCAGTCAGCATTAGCGCCACGCCCGGTGTGCGCGTGACCAGTGCATCCGCTACTACGTCCGGAGTATGCCGCGCTGTAGCTGCCACATCTACTTCAACGATACAATCATAGCGCCGACCCGTTAGGTAAAGCACGCCCATGAACACCACATCTTCATATGGCACGGCTAGTTGCTGGCAAAACTTTCGCCGATTAGCAACTACTTGTGGGGCGTGCCTGCTAGCTGAACGATCGAGCATGGTCCTATCTGATCGTGACGACATTGCCACAAGCAGACTATCGTCAAAACATGTCGGCTGATCTGCCGCAATCATTGCGCCCGCCATTCTCTGAGCAGCCGCCGCCAGTCGTCAATCGCCAAATCTTCGGCACGGACATCGGGTGAAATACCAGCATTGTTTAGCAACTGTTCGGCGTTAGCTTTACTAATACCCAGCCCACCGCTCAAGCTAGAGCGCAATTTTTTACGCTTAGCCGAAAAACCAGCTTTGACAACACGGAAAAAATCTTTTTGATCTTCTGGAGCGACTAGCGGTTCAGTGCGAGTTCTCAACACCACCACCTGCGAATCGACTTTTGGCGGCGGTGTGAAAAATTGCCGCGGCACTTCAATGTCTAGCTCCGTCTCGGCAAATAGTTGCGCGCTAACCGCCAAAATGCTCATTTCGCCAGGCTCCGCTGCGATGCGCTGGGCGACTTCCTTTTGCACCAGTAGCACCGCCAAACGTGGTTTATTTTCCGCCGTCATCAACTTCTCGACAATTTTACTGGTGATATAGTACGGCACATTGGCGACTACCTTGTAACCAGCCGGCAACTGATTCAAATCAAACTGCAAAATATCTTCATTGATCACTTCCAGGTTTTTACCAGGAAACTGCCCCGGCAATTTGCGCGCCAAATCCCCATCAAATTCCACCGCCACCACACGCTCGGCTCGTGCCAACAATCGGCTGGTTAATGTGCCAAGTCCCGGCCCAATCTCCAAAACCACATCATCGTTACTCAGCTCCGCTGCCTCGGTAATCTCCGCCAGTATCTCTGGATCTCGCAACCAATGCTGCCCCAGCTCTTTCTTTGGACCCGCCATCTAACGACCATCTCCGTTCGTCCAGTCTGTCGCCAGATCAAAACCATGCGGATGCCGCACAGCAAAGCCGCCGGTATCATACACCTTACCAGGACCCATACTGGTTTCCACCACTGAACAGCGCGGATAATTACCATAATTTGCCGCCACTAAAATATAGCCGTCCTTGTCCACCTTGGCGCCGTCCGCCCGCACCGTGTAGCCACCGCCACCGCAGGCATTGATGACGACATTCATTGGTAGGTCATAGTAGGTTTCGCGGTGCGCCACGCCGCGTGAATCAGTAAAGATATGCGCACCCTTCGACTTCGTTAGCGGATTTTTCGGCTTGGTGCCGATCACTTCGATTTGCTTTTTAGGCTGTTTGCTAATACTGCTACTTATTTCCTTACGGCTGATCTCAACACCGCGCTCGGCCTGGGCCTGGTAGGTCACGGTACGAATACCCTTTTCACCCAGCTGCTTAATTTCCTTGAAACCAATCGGCTGATTCGCATCCTTAATCTGCTCCACAGGAAAGTCAATGTCAACCTCCTCGGTCACCGTTCGCAGCGGCGCGCGGGTAATGTTCATCAGCACGTTTGTCCCATCCAGCAGCATATTATCGCTCGTCATAAATTCAACCCTATCCTCAACGTAGAGCGTGATCCCCGCCGCTTTGGCAATTCGCTGCGGCGTCTGTTCTGCTGTGGTGATATGCGAGCGCCGCGAACCATCAATAACCGTTACCGGCCGAGCCCGGAAAATTGTCACCGTAAATGTTGCTCCTGTCAGCTCCATATCAATATTTGGCTCAACCATGTCGCGCTGCTCATCAACCGTCACTCGAGCTAGCTGCAATGCCTGGCGCACCGTACGCGCTCGTGTCATAACTGTCTGCTCACGGCCACGATCATAAATTGTTACAAGTCGTTCCACCGACGGCGAAGCACGATTGTCCTGTGCTCGAGCAGACCGAGTCAACAACAAACCGACCGCACCAGCTATGAAAATCATGAAGCAAATTGATAGAACAGCCAGCTGCCAGCCCTTTTCTATTCGCCATTT
>CAUVPF010000083.1:0-3132 GCA_963553645.1 uncultured Candidatus Saccharibacteria bacterium
AGCCAGAAGACTGTTTTGATCACAGTGATGTTCGCAGTGATAATTTGGCATTTCATCCGCAAACTGGTGAGTTGAAATTAGTTGATTGGAATTGGGCTTCCTATGCACCGCGAAGGTCTGGGGTGACGGAATTTCTGGTTGATATGGCGCGGCACGGTCATGACGTAACGTCGTGGCTAGATGAACTCAACGCGGAGATGCTGGCAGCATTTGTTGGCTTTTATCTTATCCGCAGCCTCAAACCGCCGCTCCAGCCGGTCGATACTCTTCGCCAAATGCAGGCGCTGTCAGCGGCCACCGCTTATGATTTGCTGGAGCGCACGTGAAGGCCTCTCATCCGCTGATCATTCTCCGCGGTAATTCTGGTTGCGGTAAAACCAGCACGGCGCGCTTGCTCCAGCGTCAGCTAGGTTACGGTACGATGCTGGTGTCGCAGGATGTGGTGCGGCGGGAAATACTGCGCGTGAAAGACAGCGAAAGCAATCCGGCGATTCAGCTGATGTATGATCTGTGTATGTACGGCAATAGCGTTGGTTATACGGTGATTTTGGAGGGTGTTTTGAGCAATAAAAAATACGGCGCGATGCTGCGTCAGCTGCTGAATGATTTTCAGGGCGAACAACTGATTTACTATTTTGACATATCATTTGAGGAAACGGTGCGCCGCCACGCTACCAAGCCAAATGCTCATGAATTTGGCGAATCGGAAATGCGCCAGTGGTGGAAAGATCAAGACGTTTTGGACGTGCCAGGCGAGCAGCGAATTGGCGAGAAGCTAGCTCAGGCGGAAATTGTTGATACGATTTACCGCGACATTTTGGCGTTATCAGAGGGAACAACATCTTCCGCTTCTCACATGTAAATAATACAATGTATTTTCGTTGACAAACGCTATATATCGCGTGTATATTCTATATTAAGCACTATATATGGTGTTTTAGAAAATAAATAACGTTTTTTGCAACACAAGCCCCTCGGGGAGGTTGGGGCTGGTTTGCTATTGCCATAATAAGGAGGGGTATGTACAAATCAATCAAAAAACGCGATGGTCGGACTGTTAAATTTGACCGTAAAAAAATTGAGAAAGCCATCGAGAAGGCGGGTTTGGAGACTAGCGAATTTGATGCCAAACAGGCCGTTAAATTGACTGACAAGGTGCTGGCGGTACTGGAAACTCGCAATCAAAAACGTTTGCCGGGTGTCGAAGACATCCAGGATGTCGTCGAGGATATTTTGATTGATTCTAAGTTTAAGAAAACTGCCAAAGCCTATATCATTTACCGCGATCAGCACAAAAAACTGCGTGAAATTACATCCAACGCACATGTCGATTTGATTGATAAATACGTCAATAATCTGGACTGGAAAATTAAAGAAAATTCCAACATGGGCTATAGTTTGCAGGGCCTAAACAACTACGTTTCGGCGGAAATTACCAAGACCTACTGGCTGGACAAAATCTATTCGCCGAAAATCGGTCGGGCGCATAAAGAGGGTGATCTGCATATTCACGACCTGAACTTGCTGAGTGTTTACTGTGTTGGTTGGGATTTGATGGATTTGCTGCGCCAGGGATTCACGGGAGTAAAGGGCAAGGTGGCGTCCAAGCCGGCTAAGCACTTTCGTTCGGCGCTGGGTCAGGTGGTTAATTTCTTCTACACTCTGCAAGGCGAGGCGGCTGGTGCTCAGGCGTTCTCTGACTTTGACACGCTCTTGGCGCCGTTCATTCGCGCTGATAAGCTTAGCTACGACGAGGTCAAGCAAGCGCTGCAGGAATTCGTCTTTAACGTTAACGTGCCAACTAGGGTTGGTTTCCAGACGCCGTTTACCAACATCACGCTTGATCTGGAATGTCCGAAGCATATGGCTGGCAACCCGGTGATTATCGGCGGCGAGATGCAGGATACCAACTACGGCGATTATCAGGAAGAGATGAACATGCTTAACAAAGCGCTGCTGGAGGTCTTGTCTGAGGGCGACGCCAACGGCCGCGTCTTCACCTTCCCGATTCCGACGGTCAATATTACCAAGGATTTCAACTGGGATAATCCGGTCATTGAAAACCTTTGGGAAGCTAGCGCCAAATACGGCATTCCGTATTTCTCCAACTTCATCAATTCCGACATGGATCCAGAGGATGCGCGCTCGATGTGCTGCCGCTTGCGTATCGACAATCGCCAGCTGGAATATCGCGGCGGCGGCTTGTTTGGCAGTAATCCGATGACCGGCTCGATCGGCGTGGTGACGATTAACCTGCCGCGCTTGGCGCTGAAATCAAAGAACGAGAAAGAATTTTTCAAAGGCTTGGGCGAGCTGATGGATATGGCGCGCGACAGCCTAGAAACCAAGCGCAAGGTGCTGGAGCAGCTGACCGATTCGGATATCAGCCTATATCCGTACACCAAGTTTTATCTGCGCGATATTAAAAAGCGCTTCAATGAATACTGGAAGAATCACTTCTCGACCATCGGTCTGATTGGTACTAACGAAGCGGCACTGAACTTGCTGGGCGTTGACATTGGCACTGAAAAGGGTAAGGCATTCGCTGAGAAAACGCTTGACTTCATGCGCGACCGCTTGGTGGAATACCAGAAAGAAACGGGCAATAATTACAATTTGGAGGCGACGCCAGCTGAGGGTACGACTTACCGTTTGGCACAGCTCGACAAGGCCAGCTTCCCTGACCGAGCCCACTTTGCGAATGGTTTGGGTGCGGCGGTTAAGCATCCGTTCTACACTAACTCCAGCCACTTACCAGTCAACTATACTGATGATTTGTTTGAGCTGATGGATTTGCAGGATAATTTGCAGACTAAATACACGGGCGGCACGGTGATTCACTTCTTCCTGGGCGAGCGCATGGATGATCCGCAGACGCTGAAAAAATTAGTTAAGACGATTTGCGAAAATTACAAATTGCCGTATTTTACCTTTACGCCAAGCTTCTCAATTTGTGCTAACCACGGCTATATCGTCGGCGAGCACCCGGCTTGCCCGAATTGCGGCGAAAGTACTGAGGTTTACTCGCGGGTGGTTGGTTTCCTCCGTCCGGTGGCGCAGTGGAACGATGGTAAGCAGGCTGAATTTGACATGAGGGAGCATTATGACGATGCCGCCGAACACCAGCGAGCT
>CAUVPF010000084.1:0-3122 GCA_963553645.1 uncultured Candidatus Saccharibacteria bacterium
TTAGTTTTGTTTGAAGAAATCATTTCTGATTTGCCCCCTATTTTTAGTTAGTTATTATTGTAACTTGATTGTAGCAAAGCGGTTATAAAAGCGCAAGCATTTTATGAATAATTCCCTGATTCGGCCCCTATAGCCTGCAAAAACAGAGGTGATGTTTCCTGTCCAGGGCACTTTAGCCCCGAAAACCTATCTAAATCCGCTACGGACACGAGGCACCGGCCGTGCCATTAACAGCAACATTGATTGACTTGACAAAGCGCTGACTGAAGTATTCGATATTCTGGCCGGCAACGGTCTTGGTCACCCCGAGGCTAACTTTGAGTGTACCGTCGTTGATCTTGCAGACCTTGAAATTAAGCACCGTACTGGTGTCGATAATCGTTTCGACTGCGCCGTTCAGTTGCCAAATACGATCGCTGGCACTCGGGCATGAGCCGTCATACATTGTCTTGCGCTTGAGCTCTGAGCCACTCTGGAAATATTCGGTCGTATACGTCTTGGCGTCGGCGATGGCAACCGCCCCCCATGCCACGCCACAGTCACTTTTCTGAATCAGTCGTCGTGTCGGACTATAGGGGTTGTCGCTGGTAGCGAGGCTATGCATGCGCACATATGATGACGTCGTCCCTTCAAGCGTGGTACTGATCCGCACGTCCGCCTCAATTCGATCAAGTGCAGTCAATACATCGCTCTGCAGCTGAGACTTGGCGCTGGTGACCATTGATGAGCCGGTGAGATTGATGATCAGACCGATAATACCAGCCAGTACTAAAATAATAATAGGAGCAATTGCCAAAATCTCAATTAGTGTAAATCCCTGACTGTTTCGGCTGTTTCGCCGCCGATCAGCGTTAACCTGAAATATACGTCGCATGCACCACCTCCTGCGCTGGCGTTCCATAAGTAATAATGACCGCGACACGAATGACCGCGACGCTATTTGGCACCTTGCAATACTCAACTCGAGCACGCACTGGATTTGGCAGTGTTGGTGTAGTTGGTGGCGTTACATGTTCAATCTTAACCGCACCACTACCACAAACCTCAGAAACTGTCTTATACAAGCCGCGCTCGCGCAAAATACCATAGCCGAGATTGGCGGCTTCTGAAGTACGACGAGCTTCCGTATTACGCACTAGTACTGCTCCGTATAGCTGATAGCCACTCATCAGGAAAATCCCGGCAATAATTAACGTGATCATCAGTTCGACAACAGTAAAGCCACTTGCATGTTTTACAGACGTTTGCTGTTGAGCGCTTGCCATTTACCGGGCTCCTCTGTTTCTAAATGATAAAAAATTGTATACCGCCGACAGGCCGCACCTGCTTCATCACACACGCCACCATAGACGCCAGCAATGTAGATATACGCACCGTTCGGATAACCAGTAATCTTGGTATTTTCATAGTTATCTTTCTTGGCAAACAGCTGGCTAACATTAGTTATCGGATTTACCCCAAACGTACCGTTAATCGCTGATATGAGACGCTCTCTATCTAGTGGACCAGTCTTGGCAGCGCCACCCAGTTCATCAAATGCCGCTGCAAACTGCGCTGCCGTCATCTTGCCAGGACCAGTACCAGAAACATACGCTGGATAGCCGCCAGCAGGTTTGATAATATTACCGGCACCATCACGAATTTCCCGTGGATAGACGCTCTCGAGATAATTCTGCAAGGCTAGTACATCAGCCTCACGCTCTTTATCGCGTGCCGCTGCCTGATAATTACGAAAACTCAATGTTGCGAGCACCAGTAGAATTGCCATGACAGCAATAGCAATGATCAGCTCGACTAGCGTAAACCCCCGTCCCTTCATACCTCCATCATACTCGGAAATAAGTATAAGCGCAAGCGTTTTGGGGCTCAAATTTCTAGTGGCTCTTGCTGGATCTGAATGCGGAACTTATCGTAGACTGCCTGGACGATAGCATTGCGTGCTGCCGCCAGATCGTGGTAGCTGGTCGCCGACTCATTGATCAATACCAGCGCGTTCTTGTCGTGCACCCGCATACCGTGTAGTAGCGCCCCCTTGAGCCCAGCCTGCTCGATCAGCCAGCCCGTCGGCACCTTGTGTCGACCGTCCGGCATGTCATAGACCGGGACATCTGGATACTGTTCACGAAGTTCATTCAGCTGCCATGATTCGATCAGCGCGTTCTTGAAGAATGAACCAGCGTTGGGTCGCTCGGTCGGATCAGGCAGCTTATCAAACCGAATCGCCATAACTGCGTCACGAATCACCTGCGGCGTAAAGGTCGTGATGTTCATGCTGGTCAAATACCGCTGGAGGCCGGCGTAAAACGGCGGTTTCGGCGCTGCGTGATGGAGCTTGATGGTGATTGAGAGAATGCAGTAGCGGCCGCTCGCTTCGCCACGAAAAATACTATGCCGATACGAAAATCCGCACTCCGCTGCGCCTAAGGTCACCACCCGGTCAGTCAGCGAATCGTACGCCTCTAGCTCAGTAAGCACATCGGCAACTTCCTGGCCATACGCACCGACATTTTGCACCGGCGCGGCGCCAGCTGTACCGGGAATGGCCGACATCGCCTCGATGCCGCTCAGACCCATGGCGACTGTGCGCTTGACCACCTCGTCCCATATTTCACCCGCACCAACCTTGATCGTTGCCGTCTGACCATCGTCAGTCAGCACTGCAAATCCCTTGATCCGATTGAGTAGCACCGCCCCCTCAAACCCTTCGTCACGAGCGATGACATTACTACCGCCGCCGAGGACAAAGATCGGGATACCTTGCATCTTGGCACTCTTATATAATTCCCTCACTTCATTCACCGATGTCGCCGATGCCATAAAGCGCGCCTTGCCGCCGAGGCGCATCGTCGTATATCGTTGCAACGGAATCTCTGTTCGTATCTCCATGTGATACATTATACCATTTCTGTTTCGGCGCGGTGCGTGGTATAATATCCTCGTGTGCACCCGTAGCTCAGCGGATTAGAGTACTTGGCTTCGAACCAAGGGGTCGCAAGTTCGAATCTTGCCGGGTGTACCATGAATTTCGCGCTTTCCCACCGGACCTTTTCCTATCAGCGCGTTAGTGTGCCCCGTTAGCTCAACTGGATAGAGCGTTGGTTTCCGGTACCAAAGGTTGCAGG
>CAUVPF010000085.1:0-3057 GCA_963553645.1 uncultured Candidatus Saccharibacteria bacterium
TAACACGGTCATCATCATGACCAGCAATGTCGGCTCGCAGGCGATTATGGACTTTTCTGGCGACGATGTGTCGGCGTTGGATAATCACATACTCGATGTCCTCAGACAACATTTCCGCCCGGAGTTCCTCAACCGCATCGACGATATCGTGATTTTTGACCGCATTCGACCAGAGGCCATGCGAGCAATTGTCGATGTCCAACTGAAACGCGTCGCCCGCCAAGTCAAAGACAGCCGCGACATCACGCTGGAATTTGACGAGAGCGTCCGCGACATGCTGGCCCGCGATGGCTACGACCCGGCCTTTGGCGCCCGGCCGCTCAAACGCTTAGTGCAAAAGCGAGTGCTTGACCCGCTGGCACTGGAGCTGATTGACGGACGCATTCATGACGGCATGGCGGTAACCGTCAACGTCGCCGATGACCGGGTGACCTTCCACTAATAGTCCTTTCATTCCTATCAATCACAGATACCTGTTTCCGTGTGGCTTGAGCCATTCAACGTTGCACTCATAGCAAGAAGAAGCGCTCCAGCCACCAACTGGAACGCTTTTCGATAGATTATCCTCAGACCGGAGACACACTACTCGGTTTGGTTAGCCTCCGCCCGCGTCAACTTGTCGACCATCGGCAGGATCAAGTAAATACCGATGATGGCCGCCGCCAGGCCGATACCAATGATGGCAAAGTACGTTGGCGTCAACACCGGCTTCAGCGTCGTCGAGAACATTTTTGTGAACACTGCCCCCGTCCAAACACCAATACCGCACGACAAGATTGAAGTGATGACGAGCGGTGCCACCGATTCAACCATCACCAGGCGCTTTAGCTGCCCAAGCCGCATGCCGCCCAGCCGCAAGGTGTACAGCGAACGGCGACGCTCCATCAGCCCACCAATCGTCGAGACGATCAGGCTCGCCACTGCCACGAACAGCGTCACACCGATACCAACATAGGCTAAGTCGGCAAATTCGCGAATCGTCGGGTTGATGTGTGGTTTTTTAGCGTCAGTGCCGCTCACCGCATAGGTCAAATCGTACTGATTGGCGTGCGTCATCACCATGGTGCGTAATTTCTCGATATTGTCGTCTGACGTGAGCGCTACCAAATATTCTTTGGTGCCACTCGTGTCGACTGTATCAGTAATCAGCGATACCTTTTCGACCACCGGCTTATTAAAATTCAGCAGCGCAAATTGGTCAGACCGAGCGTTGGTTGGGCAGGTGTGCTCAGTGTACCTCGCCACATCTTGGCAGCGAATTGCATTGCCATCCTCACGCGGATACATCGGCGCCACCGACGTGACGTACGACTCCTGCTGCAACCGCTCCGCCATATCACCTGGTAGCGACTGACCGATGACAACTGCCGTACCACGTTTTAGCTGAGAAAAACCATTATCCTTGACGACTTGAGCGTTTAACCCTTCGATACCACTGGTTGCCGTCAAGTAAAAACTACCCGCAAACAGCGCCAGCACCACGCCGCTGACACTACGGAAAACCGTTCGCGAATGCACCGCCGTACGCTTACCAGCGATCAGCATTGAACCATTATTAGCCCAGCGCGCCGCCAGTAGCGACAGCTTATTCGTCAGCCAGCCACCAGCCAGGACGAGCCCGAACATTACCAGTAGTAGCGCCGCCAGCAGCAGCATAGATGGAATAGCTGATTCCTTATGTGCCGTCAACCAGTCCAGACCCGGCTTTGACGACAACCAAACAAAGATGGCGATACCAGTTGCTGGTACCAGCGGCCGCCACCCGCGTAGTTTCTTTACCTTTTCAACCGAACGTGACACACCCAGTGGCGAAATTTGCGCTCGGCGCATCCGTCGCCAGTTAACAAACGTCGTCAGACCCAATGTCAAGCCAATAATCAAGGCGTATTGCGTGGTAGTCAACGCTAAATCACCAGGATTAAACCGCATCCCGCTCAGCTTGAAAGCTTGCAGCGGCGCTTGTAATAGCCCAAACGCGCCCAGGCCAATCACCACGCCGACCACTGATGCTAGCAACGACTCCAAGAGCAATATCCGTGTCACTTGCCGCTTGGTCGCGCCGATCAACCGCAAGGCAGCGTAGCGTTTTTCGCGTTGTGCCGCACCCAGCTGTGTCGCTACTGATACAAAAATGACAATTGGAAACAACAAGATGGTTGCGCCAATACTAAGTATGATAATAGAGCCAGGATCCAGGCTGACATCTGATTTTAGTCCATTCGCGTCTGTGCGGTAGACATGAGCAAAGTATGAAGTCTGTCCCTGAGCTTTCGCCACATCATCACTGGCCGCCACTTCCTCGGCGCTGGCACCGCGCACCATCATCAGCGCATCCGGGCTAGCAGTATATTCACGAGGAAGTACGCCTAAGTATTTGGTATTTTTACCGAAACGCGCCAAAATATCGTCCTCAGGATGCCGGGCAACCGCGTCAGCCAGTGCCTGTGACAGATAGTACTCGCCAGGACCTGGCGTTTTCAACTTGGCAAACTGCGGCGACTTCGTCGTACCATACATTGAATAAGCCTGGATAAACTGGCCGCGCCATTTTGACGCATTACCAAGTCGCTCTACACTACTAATTCTCAGTGGCTCGACGCCATCAATCGGTTGTTGAGAAGCCTCATGGTGTGCCGCCAAACTGATGACTGAGCCCCCAGTACGCCCCATAATCCCATTAACACCAGCCGTCAAGCAGCACACCAGCACGATCCCCAGCGCCACCGCCGCTGTCGTCAGCCCCAGACGCGCGAACGACTGACGGCCAGACTTTTGTAGTAACATCCAACTAACGCTCATCAGACAATCCTCGCCTTAGCTTTATCAGCCCTCGCCTGTACTGGGTTTACCGCTGCCTCGGCACCAGAAATCTGCCCGTCACGGACGATGATTTCCCGGTCAGCGTAGGCAGCAATCGTTGGCTCGTGCGTCACCATGATGACTGTTGTGCCGTGCTCTTTGGCGGTTTTAATGAATAGCTCCATAACTCTCTCTGAATTCAAACTGTCCAGCGAACCAGTCGGCTCATCAGCGAACAGCACTTTTGGCTCAATCACC
>CAUVPF010000086.1:0-2998 GCA_963553645.1 uncultured Candidatus Saccharibacteria bacterium
GAAGGCCAACAGTTATCTGTGCCGGCTCACAAAAACCAAAGAACAGAGGGTTGTTGATCGTATGTTATACTAGACTTAGCCAGGAGCGGGTTTATGAATGATGCGATTTTTAAGAATAAGAAGATTCATCAGGCGACACTGTTAGCATACAGGGGTGATAAGAAAATTGCAGAGCTATCAAAAGGTGGCATGACCAGCGATTCGCCATTTGTGATTGCGAGCATCTCAAAGCTGTATACTGATGCAGTGGCCTTCTGGCTGATTGATCAAAAACAGCTTAGCTATACTTCACGGTTGATTGAGCTGTTGCCGGCGACTATGGTTGGCGGTCTACCAAATGTCGATGGGGCAACGCTGCGGCATTTGATTGATCAGACCTCAGGCTTTGCAAATCATGAGATAGATAAATCACTAGACGGTACAGTGTTATTTAAGGAAGTCTTGCAGCACGACCGTCCAGTGAACGTTGAGGATTCGTTGAAAATGGTAGCCGAGTTGCCGCCAAAAGGTAAGCCCGGTGAGCGAGCTTATTACGCCGATATCAACGCGCTCCTAATCGGCGAGATCTGTCAGTATGCTACTGGTAAGACATTACCTAAGCTGCTCAAAGAAATTATCTGCCGACCGCTTGGCTTCACTAAGACGCACTACCATACGTTATCTGAAAAGGACATCATGCCGGTTTATAATGGCGACCGTATAGTCATGCTCTCGAAATATCTATCAACACAAATGGCACAGGGCGGTATAGTCTCAACTAATAACGAGTTAATGCAGTTCTTGCGAGCATTTTTCGGTGGCAAGTTATTTTCTCAAAAACACATTACTGATCCTACTTTTCGACCTATTCAATTTGTGCCGCTCAAGTACGGAAACGGGATGATGCAACTCAAAATTCCGCGAATATTGTCTCCGTTTGTTCCAGCACCAGAGATTATCGGTCATAGTGGTATGAGTGGTAGTTTTGCTTTTTATTGTCCATCAAAGGACGTTTTTGTGACGGGTACAATTAATCAAATTAAGCATCGGCCATTTGAAGTAATATATCGGGCGATAGACAAGGGGTAAGGTTATATGGCGCAAACATTTTTCTTTTACGACCTGGAAACCAGCGGGCTAAATCCGCGGCAAGACCGCATCATGCAGTTTGCTGGGCAGCGGACGGACATGGACCTTGAGCCAATTGGTGAGCCGTATAACCTACTGGTGACGCTGAATGATGATACCTTGCCAAGTCCTGATGCGCTGATGGTAACCGGCATCACGCCGCAAAAAACGGTCGAGGAAGGCTACACAGAAGCGCAGTTTGCGTGGATGCTCAGTGAGGAGATTTTTACGCCGGATACTATCGCGGTTGGTTTTAATAACATTCGGTTTGACGACGAATTTATCCGTCATCTGTTGTGGCGCAATTTTCATGATCCGTACGAGTGGAGTTGGAAGGACGGTCGCTCGCGTTGGGATTTACTGGACGTGGTGCGACTGACCAGGGCGCTGAGGCCGGAGGGAATCAAGTGGCCGCTTGATGCTAAGGGCCAGCCGAGCAATCGTTTGGAATTAATCACTAGCGCCAATGGCATCGCTCACGAAAACGCCCATGATGCTTTGGCGGATGTAACGGCGCTGATTGCCGTGACGAAATTGATCAAGCAAAAGCAGCCGCAGCTGTATGACTATTTACTAAAAATGCGTGACAAAAAAGTAGTCCAGCAACTGGTTAACGTGGATGACAAAAAACCGTTTGTCTATGCCAGCGGGCGCTACGATAAAGAATTTGCTAAAACCACGGTGGCTTTTCCACTGACAACCAGTCGAAATGGTGGCGTGGTTGTCTATGACCTGCGGTACGATCCAACGCCGTTTGTTGGGTTGAGCCAAGAGGAGTTGGCGAAGAAAATATTTGCGTCGTGGGAGGAGCGGCAAGCTGAGGATTTCGTCAAATTACCGGTCAAAGAATTACAGTACAATCGCTGCCCGGCGGTGGCGCCACTGGGTGTGCTGGAACAGGGCGATGGTTGGCGGAAAATTTCACTCAGCGCAGAGACTATTCAGCAGTATCGGCATATTTTACTGAAGAATCCGGACTTTGCTGAAAAACTACGGACTATTTTTGAAAACAAGCCAGCCTTCAGGAAACTGCCCGATCCAGAAGCACAACTATATGACGGCTTTTTGAACGACCGTGACCGCTTGCAAATTGAGGCGATACGTAATGCTAATGAGCGTGAACTGGCCGATTTTCATCCAGAGTTTCAGGACGAGCGGTTAGCGCCACTACTATTACATTACAAAGCACGTAATTTTCCGCGCTCACTCAGCGAAGATGATTTGGCGCAATGGGAAACATGGCGGGCTCAGCACCTGCAGGTGCAGTTACCAGGGTTTATGGCGTCTCTGCAGCGCTTAGCGCTGACAGCGACTGACGAGCAGCAGTTTATATTGCAAGAACTGCAGTTGTGGGCGGAGGCGGTGTTACCGGCTGCTGAATAGAGTGCGTAGCTAGTGCCGTGTGTCGCTAATTTGTCGCCACTGCCAATTGTGTTGTCGGTTGGTCATCGGCTGTAGAGGGTTCACTAGCCCATGTGATATAGTGATTTGCGACGACCAGCCACGTGGCAACCATTGCTAGGCTAGCCTGTTGTGCTGTGGTGTGATGAGCGCGCGCCGCTAGGCGAAGTTGTCGATTGATGCAACGCTGATCAAGCTTTCCCAGTATCTCGATGCTATTCCAGAATGCAATACTGAATGATTTAGCCCAGATAATACACGCCGGCACAATGACCATCCAAAAGCTCATCATCACTGCTGCTGGTAGGATAATACTAGTGAACGGCAGTTTGCCGATAACCATGAACGAAAACCATTCTTCGCGGGTTACGTAAAATAAGGTTGCGATGGCAACAGCAATTCCACAGATGACCACTAACCTCTTCATGTGTTTTACTATAACAGCCAAGTATTGTATTTGCAATCATAAGCACAATATGTTTTTGATAAA
>CAUVPF010000087.1:0-2894 GCA_963553645.1 uncultured Candidatus Saccharibacteria bacterium
ATGCGCTCGCCCTGGAAAATTCGCATCAAATCATCTTCGGTCGATACGTAAAACTGCGTCTCGCCTGGGTCACCCTGACGACCGCCACGACCGCGCAGCTGATTGTCTATGCGTCGTGATTCATGCCGCTCCGAACCGATCACCACTAGACCGCCCAGCTCCTTAACGCCCTTGCCCAATTTAATGTCGGTACCGCGTCCAGCAATGTTTGTCGCTAGCGTAATGGCGCCCTTTTCACCGGCCTTCTCGATGATGGCCGCCTCACGCTCATTATTCTTAGCGTTCAAAATCTCAAACTTGATGCCCTCTTTTTCCAGATATTTGGCAATCTGCTCGTTCTTGGCAATTGAGCCAGAACCAACCAACACCGGCCGGCCTTGCTTATGATAATCCTTAATAGCTTCAGCCACCGCCTTCAACTTACCCTTTTCAGTCTTGAAAATCAGGTCTTCTTTGTCGTCGCGAATAACTGGCTTGTTCGGCGGAATCTGAATGACGTCCAGTGAATAAATTTGTTGAAACTCTTCAGCTTCAGTAAACGCCGTACCAGTCATACCGCTCAATTTATTATACAAACGGAAATAATTCTGGAACGAAATGGTCGCTAGCGTCATGCTTTCTTCCAGCACTGGCACGCCTTCTTTGGCCTCAATGGCCTGGTGTAAACCCTCGTTGTAGCGCCGACCTTGCATCAAACGACCGGTGTGCTCATCAACGATGATCACCTCGCCGTCATTGGTCACCACGTAATCTTTGTCACGCTTGAACAATGTTTGTGCTCGCAATGCCTGATCCATATGGTAAACGCTGCGCACATGGTCTGGCGTGTACAAATTTTTTATTCCCAGCAGTTTTTGGACTTTTTCCACGCCCTCGTCGGTCAGCGCCACGCTGCGGCGCTTTTCATCCAAAACATAGTCATCTGGCACTAATTTGCTAGCAACTTTAGCGAAGGTGTAGTAATTGTCTGGGTTCTCCGCTGCTGGCGCCGAGATGATCAGCGGCGTCCGCGCTTCATCGATCAGAATGGAATCCACCTCGTCAACAATGGCAAAGTTCAGCTCGCGCTGCCTGAGCAAGGCAATGTCATTCACCATGTTATCGCGTAGATAGTCAAAGCCAAATTCATTGTTCGTACCATAGGTAATATCGGCCGCGTAGGCTTCCTTGCGAGTGACCGGACGGAGCTTGCGCATACGTGGATCGTCGTGGTGCTCATTATCATACTCTTTGTCGTACACAAATGATGCTTCGTTGATAATCACACCAGTCGTCAGACCCAAAAAGTCATACACTTGGCCCATCCAGCCAGCATCACGCTGCGCCAGATAATCGTTAACGGTCACCACGTGAACACCCTTGCCTTCCAGCGCGTTCAGATACGTCGGCAGTGTCGCCACCAAGGTTTTACCTTCACCAGTCTTCATCTCAGCCACGTTGCCTTCGTGAAGCGCCATACCACCGATCAACTGGACATCATATGGCCGCTCGCCGATCACACGCTTGGCCGCCTCGCGCACCACCGCAAAGGCATCTGGCAAAATCGTATCCAGCGTTACATTCTTTTTCGTCAGCCGTTTTTTCAGCGCTTCTGTCTGCGCCTGCAATTCCTCATCTGACAGTTTTTCATACTTTTCAGACAAACCGTTAATTACTGCAACACGCTTTTCCAGCCGCTTCAAAATCTTCTTCTGCGGATCACCAAAAACTTTACTCAGCGCTTTTTGTTGTGTCATTGCCATAACCTTAAAACTCCCTCACTTTCAGGCATTTTCAAAAACTGTATACAATTATACCGTGCGAGGCTGGAAAATTAAAGGGTGTTTAGATGTGGAATTAATCAAGGCTCGCCTATACGACACTCAACTATGCGATCACGCCACTATAGCCCGCGAGCCCACATCCTCCATCTTTAGCGAGGCGTCACATCCACGGATCGCCATCAGCCTGTCAGAATCTGGATTATTCCAGCCAATATACAAAGCATGGGCGTGATAATTGATACTAAACTCACTGGCTACCCATGAATTGACACCTCCGGTATCTACCGGTGACATACCTTGACGAATGCGATGCATTTGATAGGCAGCATAACCAACTACCGGTACTATCGCCTTGAGTCGTTTTGTCTGATCATAGGATAGACCCCGATCCTGTGGCTGTTCACGATTAAACAGCATAAAAGCTGTCCATTTATTATCTCCTACAACTGGTAGCTGCCAGTCGTTCATCGTACCTTTCATTATACCCTTCCAGTCATCAGCGACTTCGTCATCTACGAATAGTCGACTGGCATATCTTGTCGACTTAATATTAGGTTTGGGCTTATACGCCCTAGAAACAAATTGACACATTGCGCCCAACGGCAATGTCAACGGCGCCACTACCAAGTCATAATCTGGCCGCTCTTCTTTCAGCTCTGCCAGATGCCTAAAATCAATACCACCCTGCGCAAACTCAGCCGGTGTCGGCATATCGATACCTGCTCCAGCAAAAATTGCTTTATAATCCTTAATATCTCGCTCAAACAGTTTTTTAATCTCTAGGTCCGTTATGCCTTCCAGTGCGCCAAAGCCAACCCCACTTTCCTCCCTAGCAGCGCTATCAAGCGCGCCAAATATTGCCGTAGAACCAATATTTTTACCAGTATGAACTTGCCCCTCCTGAGCTCGCCCCCATGCGGCCTCGGCAGCGGTGAGAATTTCCGGTGGAAGAATTTCAGGCATACTCATATACTTACCCTAACCCCAAAGCCAATCAGCTCTTCTCTGCCTATAGTCATCTCCTATCAGCCCCGACGTCTTTCTCAGCATTTCCTCCGGCAGCAAATCATGATACTCAAGAATATGATGTATGACTTTACGGTCATTCGGGTTTTTGATGCCATCCAGAAA
>CAUVPF010000088.1:0-2894 GCA_963553645.1 uncultured Candidatus Saccharibacteria bacterium
CATTATATTTTGCAAGTACTTTATAGACATCACAAAACTGACTGTGCTAAAATATAGACAGCCAATCACGCGGAGACCCTAGAGGGTCTCTTACGTTTTTATAGCAATGCCACTAGTTAGTAGTGGTGCCAGCGGTCGGACTCGAACCGACATCGACGCGAAAGCCAATCACGCGCTCTATCCTTTGAGTTACGCTGGCGTATTGTTTACCAAAACAAAAACGCGGCGATGTTAATGGACTTATCCATTTCGCCGCGCCGTACGCGTAAGTTTACCGGATTTCGAAATAGGTTAATAATACTATTATAGCATAAGTTATTTATCAGTCGCTTGTTTCAATGGGATAATTGCCTATGAACTGCTATAGCACTCTTATTTCTTGAGATATTACAGCTGCCGCCGTCCCTCCAGCGCATGTGTCAGCGTAATTTGATCGGCGTATTCGAGGTCGACACCAACGGGGATGCCGCGAGCGAGGCGCGAGATGGTGATGGTGAGACCGGCTTCCTGGAGGTAGCGCTGCAAAAAGAGCGCGGTTGATTCGCCCTCGACCGATGCGTTGGTGGCGATGATCAATTCCTCGGCGTCATCATGCTTGATCCGCTCAATGAGCTCGGGGATGTGCAGCTGCTCCGGGCCGATGCCATCAATTGGTGAAATCGCGCCGCCCAGCACGTGATAGGTGCCGCTATATTGCCCCGTCCGTTCCAGTGCCACGATGTCCAGTGGCTCTTCGACCACGCAAATCAAGCGTCGATTACGCGACTCATCTTGATATAGCGGTGACACCTCTTGATCATGATCGATCAGCGCGAACGTGACCGGACAGGTTTTGACGCGTGTGTGTAGTCGATCCAGCGCCCGTGCTAGCTGCTCAGCTCTCCGGGCATCACGTCGAAGTACGGCATAGGCATAGCGCTCGGCGGTTCGCGGCCCGACACCGGGCAGCCCGCCAAACTCATCAATCAGCGTCGTCAGCGCCGCCGGCAAAATAGTCGGTTTCATTAGAACGGCAAGTTGCCCAGCCCGCCCATCAGCGGCTTCATCGTCTCGGCAGCAACTTCCTGTGCCTTGGCTAGACCGTCGCGAATTGCGATCTGAATCCAGTGCTCCAGCTGCTCGATATTATCGAGGTCAACCATCTTTGGATTAATCTTGATCGACTTAATTTTTAGCTCGCCGGTGATCTGGACAATCACTGCACCGTCGCCGGCTTCTACTTCAATGATTTCTTTGCCGAGTTGTTTCTGGGCCTTGCGCAGTTGCTGCAACATCTTGACTTGGTCAAACGCCATAATTATTGATTCCTCCTTGAATTTACTTTTTCATTATACGCTATTTTCTCGCTGATTTGTAGAGGTAAAAGCGGTCAGCCTGCTCGGCGTGGCTATTGGTGACGATGCGCTCGAGCGTCCAGCCGTCAGTGTTTGGCTGTGCCATTTGTTCAGCGCGGGTGACGACGAGCGTAGTACCTTCCGCGGCCGGCTGGTTGACGGTGAGTTTGTGCTTGCTATAACGAGCGACAGTTTCATAGAGGGGTGCCTCGTGCGGGTTGGCGACGAGAACGACGTCTTGCCTGCCGGCGATGGCTTTTTGTAGTAGTGGCAGATCGGTGCTAAATTCATGTACCGCGCCCGAGAAATGGCGATACCCATTGGTAAAACGGTCGAGGCCCGAGAGCACCATCACGCCGATGAGCGCCATCAGCATCAACAGGCCGGTGATGCGGGCGTAAGGATTGCGCGGAAATAGCGAATACCATTGATTGAGCAGTGCCTCGACACCAACGGCCAGCAGAATAAATAGCGGCAAGATGATAATACTGGTCATCGATGGCTGCAGCACTAGCAGCGGTAAACTTAGTAGCAGCCAGACGCCGATCATGTATGAACGCGCGGTGTGGTGCTGCTGGATGGTTTTGAACAGACCAAGCACGATCAGAAACAGCGCCGAAAAGTCGAGCACTGGTGCGATCTGACCGCCAACAACGGTCGGCTTGACCCAGAGATAATGATACAGTAGCAACCGCAAATTATCGACCAGTGCCCAGCTGAGGCTGTGAATACCGACTAGTGATTTGAGTAGATCATGATGCGTTATGGCGAGGAAAATTACTGGTGCACTCGTGAGCGCGAGAACGACGATCGCCGGCAGCCATTTGAAGCGATTACGCTTGGCGAGCAGCGCGTAGCGGGTGTGCGGGTGGATGAGCGCTACCAGTAGCAGTGTCAGATGAATATACCAAAAATACGGCGTAAACAGACTCAGACCGACCGTCGCAGCTAGCAGTAGCCGCCACAGGGCCGAGCCCTTAGCGCGTTGAACGATCAGGCTGGCAAAGAGGAGGATGAGTGCGGCGTAGGTGATGTAGAGAATGTGCGGCGTAAAGCTTTGGGCAAAGAAGATCAGCTGACCGGTGACTGTCATGATGACGAGCGACAGGATGGTGACATTGGGCTTAAACCAGCGCCGCAATAGGAAAAACACGGCGACAGCAGCGATGAACGACAGGATGAGCGACGGCAACTTGATGGTATAGATGGTGACGCCAAATAAGCTGAACAGCCCACGCTGCAAGAGGTGGAATGGCAAGTTGGTTTGAGCGAGCGAGCCGAGATGACCCGGTGAAATAGCATTGGTAGTATTAAGCGCTTCAATTTCCGCCTCGGTTACACCACCCGGGGCATACAAACTAGCAGCGGTGATGGCCGCACAGAATAGCACAACCAGCGCCATGTAGCCCAGCCAATAGCGCCAGCGATAGACAGCCGAGTCGGCGAGTTTCCGCTTTTTCATTGGTATTGATTATAGCACAACTCTAGTCATGCTTGCGATCAAGGCTCATAAAACGCAGGCGCTCTGGATGGAAGTAGAGTTGAATCTTGCCGACCGGG
>CAUVPF010000089.1:0-2723 GCA_963553645.1 uncultured Candidatus Saccharibacteria bacterium
TTAATTTTATAAACTAGAGAACTTGGATTTTCTTGGCACGTTCTTGTTTAATTTTCTCGAAAGTGATGGTAAGTACGCCGTCCTTGAGCTCGGCCTTGACGCCCTCTTCGTTCACTGCGACTGGCAGTGCCAGGGTGCGACTGAACTCACCCCAGTAGCATTCTTGAATGTGCCAGTTGCTGACATCGGTCTCGTCGCCACTTGATAATGTGCCACTAATTGTTAGAATACCATCTGAGATGCTGACGTCCAAATCATTGCGATCGACACCAGCAGTTCGTGCCTTAATGATGAGTTCGGTTTCTGACTCAAATACATCAACTGCTAGCTGCCCCATTAGATCATCGGCTTCATCTTCCCAGTCATCGTCGGGAGCGGGCGTCGCGCTAGCCGGTGCTGTAGCAGCAGGTGTGGCTGGTTGCGGCGCGTCATTAGCCAGATCATCATTCAAGAAGGCTGCGGTTAGCTCATCTTCAATTAACAAATCGTCGTTTTTGCGTGCCATGTTTCCTCCGCCTTTATAGGCTGATTGACAATATCACCTATTAGTATAACGGTTATGTGCGTTATAATCAATAGTGAAAGGCGAAAAAGCGAAAAATGCCTCTTGATACGCTATTATCATGCATTGCACCACATCACTGCTATGGTTGTGGTGCGACTGGCTCGCTTTTATGTCAGTTGTGTCTTGGGGCGGTGAAGCGGAGTCGCTGCCGGGTCTGTGTGATTTGTGGGCAGCCGTGCGCTAGTGGTAATGTGTGTCGGCGACATGCCCTGCCCTATAGGGCGCTCGACTGTGTGTTGTGGCGACGAGGTGCGGTAGCGCGGCTGATTGATGATTATAAGTTTCATCGCGTGCGTGCTGTTAGTAGTGTATTGGCTAGGCTTCTAGATGAATTACTCCCAGAATACGACGCCTCGACGGTGGTTGTGCCGGTGCCGACAGCTCCTACCAACATTCGTAAGCGCGGCTATGATCATATGTTGCTGGTCGCCCGGCAGTTTGCTCGGCGGCGAGGTCTGAGGATCGAACGGCCACTGGTTAGGCAGACGAATGTGACGCAGCATTATGCTCGCTCGGCGGCTGAGCGTCGAAAGCAGGCGCAGTGGTTTTTCCGTGCGAGTAATGTCGAGGCGGATACTCCCTATCTGATTTTGGATGATATTTTCACCACTGGCTCAACGATCAAGGCGGCAGCCCAAACGCTACAAGTGGCTGGTGCGCGGGACATTCGCGTGGGGATTATCGCTCGCCAGGGGAACGATAAAAAGGCTACTGCAAAGACGCCGTCAAATTCTAGTCGTGATGATACGCACCGCCCCGAGCGATCTCTTGGGCGCGGTACAGCTGCTCGGCGAGAATGAGCCGTACCAACTGATGCGGAAACACCAGGCGTGATAGCGACCAAACGATGTCGGCTCGCCGGTGAAGCATCTCGGTGACGCCATAGGCCCCGCCAATGATGATAACGATGTGCTGATCGGTGTGATCGAGGATGAGCCGCGATAGTTCTGGTGAGTTCAGGTTGCGGCCGCGCTCGTCGAGGAGATATAACGAAGTCGTGCGGTTTGAGGCGAGATATTAGGCGTTCTGACTCGTCCTGGCGCGCTCTGTCGCCGATTTGGCCGGAATGTGGGATGATGATCATTTCTGCGGCGAATGGCGCTCTGAGGCGTTCTAAGAAGCGCCTGATGCCCGGCTCTACCCAGGGCTCGTGCCGCTTGCCAATAGTGAGAATAGTAATTTTCATGTGTGGGCCTTCGGTGGAGCGTTATTATTGTGCAAGATAGCTTCGGCGGTCGCTTTGGCGATTTGGTGGTGAATATAAGCGGTCGGATGACCTACATCGTCACCCTCAGCTACCACACCAAGACCGAATGTGGCGCAAGCATCGACATCCCTTGGCGGCTCGACCAGAGTGATGCGTGGCTCGTGCATGTTGACTACGACGTCGCGGATGGCTTGATTAACTGTCTCAATAAAACTAGAGACAAAGTGATCGGTGTCGTTATTGATAATCGTTGGACAGATGTTGCGTGGCTGGATGGGCGTGGTATAGAGGTTGATGTATAGCTGGGCGTTGGGGGCATGTTCAAGGATAGAGCGGTAGGCTTGCTCGAGCAACTGACGATATTCGTCCGAGTATAGTCGGCGAAAGACATCGATATACATCTCGCTGCGCGTACCGCATCGTCCGTGCAAACAGGCGTCGAACACTACGTTGAGGTCAATCATATTGGCGCCAAGCGTCAGCGTGACGATATCAGTTTCGGGGCCAAGGGCGTTGATTTGCGGTGGCTGGTCGTCAAACTGCTGGTTAGAGATATGCTCTGGCCCGGCGCCACGGCAGGCCACGAGGGTAATGTTACCCGGGGGAATGCCAAACGCTTCGAGTTGCCGCGCATACGCTTCTGGTGAGCGCCGGCACTCTGTTGTTGTGTCGTCGTAATTTCCTAGCCCTGCCCCGCTGGCGACTGAATCACCCATGCCGACGACGTAGGTGTGCTCGGCGTGTTCGGGCGAAATGCTCGGGTGGCTGGACGCTGATAGCGCTAATGAAGCGAGGGCCGCTATCGTAGCGACCCCCTGCTTGGCTAATATTTCTAATCTTTCTCTCATGATATCGTGTCTGGCGGAAGGGGAGGGATTCGAACCCTCGGTACGTGTTACCGCACGCCGGTTTTCAAGACCGGTACCTTCAACCACTCGGTCACCCTTCCAA
>CAUVPF010000090.1:0-2715 GCA_963553645.1 uncultured Candidatus Saccharibacteria bacterium
GAAATACTATGAAACAAATAGCTGGAGTTGAGCCTTCTGAATTAGTATTACCAACTGGCCCTGATGGTTTCTGCCGAACCGATTATGGGTTATTTGTGCCGAAAGAGGTGTCAACGTCAAAACCAGATGAGCCAACCCTACTTCTTGGTGCCAAAGCAATTAACGCTTGTCCAGATAATATACTAGAGGGGACAGAGACGCCTGCCTCAGTGTATGAACCGGCATATCTTTGGTACGATGCACCGGCGGCGCTTAATCGTGTTATTGATAGTGCCTCACTCGACTCATTGAAAGAGAAATTTGGGAAGCTACAGCAGCTCTCGGAGCGCGACAAGCTGTTATCGGTGCTCAATAGCCGGTCGAGCAAGGAGGAGTTGGACGCTATCACGAGTGATTTCTACTTGTTGTTAGGTGAAGTGCAGGCTCGTGCTGGCAGTGAAGTGCTTGAGGATGCTCTGCTATGGGACTATCTCGGGGTGATGGCGGATTACCTGATGATTGAGTCAGACATGCAGGATCTCACTATGGATGAGGATACACTACAGCTAATCCTCAGGGGGCTTGATAACCATGATATACCAGAGAAACTACTCGATTTTATCGCTCATTTTGATATTCCGAGAGAGTTGGCTGGCAAGCTAATTGACCGTATCGATGAGTATCCAAATCATCCGCTATATTGGTGGGTGGCATCGCGCTGCCCTGACCATCCAGTAGTGGCGCAGCAGCGTAGGGCGGTTGAAGCGCTGGCGGCGGGTGATGAGAACGCATTTGCCTATCTTAATCCAGAGACTCTCCTGCCCTTAGGTAGTTTACTGCCTGATAGAGCTTTTCCGAGGACCGGCCTCGAGCTTGAGACAACAACATTTGTTGATACCGTGAAGGTGCCGGAGGGGACGGTTATGGGCTACGATGGTGCGAAGGATGTTGACGGGATACTTGAGCTCAGGCTGAACCATGAGGGGGATAGATCCGTTTTGAATTATGGGCCAGAGTGGTTGCATCGATACTTTGAGGTCTGGCGCTGGGAGAAAATAGCTCGCGGTGTGAGTTCATCGATCCACCTGCATTCGGAAGGTGACTCTCCCGTGAAACTAGAGCGAGCAAAGGGGTTGTTTGGCATAGATAACGATAGTTGTCGCGATAATGATCTCGGTACTGTCGAAGTGAGGTCAGCACTGCGTGGTTACATTGACGAGAGGTTCG
Organism: uncultured Candidatus Saccharibacteria bacterium; assembly: GCA_963553645.1. Lineage (GTDB taxonomy): Bacteria > Patescibacteriota > Saccharimonadia > Saccharimonadales > Saccharimonadaceae > Nanosynbacter. The sequence goes on from CAUVPF010000090.1 coordinate 1,207, forward strand.
AGAGTGGGGGATATAATGAGCTGCCGCCACCAGCACTGATTGAACTGCTCCATTCAGCAGAAGAGATCAATTCACCGTTATTCCTGGCTGTCAAAGGGCATTTAGATTGTACTGCTTGGCGCGGTCGGGCTGGTGATTATGGTGAATACTCGCGGCAGGTGGGCGGGCAGCTGCTAAAGGCCCTGGAAGATAATGACGCTCGGTTGTGTCGAAGACTATTCCATCGAGTCGGTGGGCTTAGCTATGATATGCAGGCGGCCGTAGTTGAGGCGGCAATGAAAAATGATGAACACGGACTAGTTCTTTATTTTCTTAGCTCGCTTAGTCCAGATTTACAAAAAGCCACAGTGGGCGAAGTTTGTAGAGCCCCGAGTAATTGGACTGATATGTGTCTCGTTAGCCAGGCTAGTTTGCTTGATCCAGAAATACGGGCGACGGTGATAGAGCACGCACTAGAGTGTGACGATGAAATGATAATCTGCTCTTTAATGAATCAAATTGACGTGTGCACAGATGAACAGCAGTCGGATTTGGTCAAGAGGGTAGTGGAAACAAACGAATATTATATTCTTAGAAGCCTGGTACGGAATATGCACAAGATAGCGAACCCATACTTGAAAGACTATGTTGCGCGAGAAATGATAAAACGTTACTATGACGAGTATGCTAGCGAACTTATCAAGCAATTTGACTCGCTTAACTTAGATCTACAAAACGATATTATCGGTAAGGAGTTGAAAGACGAAGGATGTCATATTGGACAACTTATATTGCATATTGGTATGTTGAACACAACGCAGCAGGAGCGCGTGATAGGACATATATTAAGCGGCGGGGTAAGGAATTATATAGATGCATTGGGGTGCTATCGTTACTATCAAATTAAAGATGACACACTGCGTATTAGGTGTTTGGGTCATGCTTATGAGCAGCTATCGCCATTTCTACAAAAAGTTGTACGGCACAATGTCGGTAGGCGAAATGAAGCCAAATTACGCAGAATGCCCTAGACAAATTGCTTGCAATAATGCTATAATTTCCTCAGAGTTTCCTCTTTTCGGAGCGCGCGGTGGTTTGAATGTGTACAGACCGAATGCTCGGCAGAAAAGGTATAGACACGGGGCGGAGTTGCTGAATCCAAGCCGTAGAACAGGCGAATATCGCCATCATTAGTAAATCAACCAAGGAGAAATTGGATGCCAACAATCAACCAGTTGGTGCGCAAACCGCGCCAAACGGCCAAGAAAAAGTCCAAGTCGCCAGCACTGGGTCGCATTCATAACGCCCTAAAAACGCGTTACTACGACCAGAATGCACCGCTCAAGCGTGGTGTTTGTGTGCGTGTGACGACCAAGACGCCAAAGAAACCAAACTCAGCTTTGCGTAAAGTTGCTCGTGTGAAGCTAAACAATGGCTACGAAGTCTGGGCTTACATCGGTGGTGAGGGTCACAATTTGCAGGAGCACGCTGTGGTCTTGATCCGCGGCGGTCGTGTGCCTGACCTTCCAG
>CAUVPF010000091.1:0-2680 GCA_963553645.1 uncultured Candidatus Saccharibacteria bacterium
GCTCTTCCGATCTTTTTGGTGTGCTAATAAGCCAAGTTAGCATAAACAATATACCAAAATCAATGGCGGTGTTGATGGTACCGATAAGGAGGTAGCGGAACTTGGTGGCGTGTTTAGCGATGCAATGTTTGAGACGAGTCATAATGATAAGTATACCTCATGAATTCTGATTAGTGTGGTGTTTTTTGGTAGCAATAGCCTCACTAAAAGCGCTGATAAGGCGATTGATGTTATCTTGCCAGGAAATGGTATTAAGATGGGCTTGGGCGGTGGCTCTCATATCGAGGCGTGCTTTTTGTGGGTCAGTGATGATGGAGAGCATCTTTTTCGTGAAGTCGTCGGGATTTTTGGGCTGAGCGTAGAGAACCGCATCTCCACCGGCCTCGCGGAGTACGGGAATGTCTGAGGCGACAACTGGGGTACCACTGGTTAATGCCTCGACAATCGGCATGCCAAACCCCTCGTAGATCGCGCTCATGCAAAAAAGGTCTGCTTGCTGATAAAATGCAGGCACGTCTTCTTGGGGGATGTAGCCTGGACGAATGACGTGTTCACCTGCAGCTTGAGCTTCAATAATGGCGCGCTCAGTGGCCTCAGTCTTCCAGCCTTTACCACCGGCCAATACCAGTGAATACTGCTTGCGGACCTTTTTTGGCAGAGCACGAAAGGCGGTGATCATCGTCGGCAAGTCCTTACGCGGCTCGAGATTGCCGATTGAAAAGATATACCGCTTGGTTGGTAAGTTGTACTTAGTGGCAACGTCAACAGTACCCGGCTGGGAATAAATTGGGTCAGCCGGTATTGGCGTGACGATAATTTTCGAAGCTGGCACACCGTATTCGGTGATAATTTCTGCTTTGACCGACTCTGAGACAGTAATGATGAAGTCTGCTGTTCGGGCTGCGTGAGCGACGCGACGGCGTAAATGAGCTAGGTTGCGCTGTTCAATCGTTTCAGGAAAATAAAGATAGCCAAGGTCGTGAATGACAACGGCAGTAATAGCCGCCTTACTGGTTGTCCAGCGGTCGAAATTTGGAAAAATCGCGACATCAACAGGTGAAGATAGCAGGTCGTAGGGTAGCGGTAGACCGTAACTCTGGAGCTTGGCGAATAGTCGCTGAGGTATGAGCGTGTGTTTTTCATGCTTGATTGAGTTGTTTAGAATAGGGTCACGATGCTTGCTCAAAAAATTAAAATAAAACGCTGAAACTTCAGTCCCCGACGGTGAGTAACAAGCCAGGCTATTGGTTAACATACGAGTGTAATGACCAACGCCAGACATATTAGGAGCAGTGAGGGCGGCGGTTTCAACACGAATCTTCATGAGTATATTATAACCCGTTTTCATACAAAGGAATAAACTGTGTTTTAACGATGATGTGAAAAACAAATGAGGCAAGATATTGACGGCGAGCAGCGGTGGCTAGACGTGCGCGAAGCCTGGGGTTAGAATATAGCTGCTCCATGGCATGATGTAGCGCCACTGAATTCTTCGCAGGAACGAGGAGGCCGGTTTTATTATGATGAATAATCTCTGGATTACCACCAACATCAGTGGCGATAATTGGTAGCTGAAGCATGCTGGCTTCAACAAGTGAAACACTAAACCCCTCGTGGTGCGTTGGATGAAGATATACGTCAGCGGTGGCAACTTCAGGGAGGGGGTCTGTTTGGTGGCCACGAAAAGTGACCGGCAATCCCGTGGCCTGTTTTTCAAATTGTGAGCGATCTGGTCCATCACCGATCAGAACGAGGCGCGTGTCGTGGTGTGTAGCATGGAGTTGTCTAAATGCGGTGATTGCTTCACTAATTCCCTTATCAACAACCAGACGGCCGGCGATACAGAACGTGAACGGGCGGCTTTTGATGGGTGTGTGTGTTGGTTTCTGGTCGTTGACACCATTATAGATAACGGTTAATTTACGATGAATTGGTGAGGTTGACGGCAGATTATCAGAAACGAGACGGCATTCACTCTGGCTAACGAGGGTAATTGCGTCGGCAAAGCGTGCCGCCCAAGCAACCAGCTTACCAGTCGGGTTTTTATACCATACGCCGAGCTGTTTCCAGACATGCTTGAGGTCAGCGTGGTCGGTCCAGATAACATGGGCACCGATAAGCTTACCGGCAATTGACCCAGCAATAAAATCATCCTTACTCTGCAGGTGAACAACGTCAGCTTTATGGCGATGAAATTGGACAATATAATACAAAGTGAGTAGCAGCTGCCAGAGTGCATATAGTGGTATTAATATAACTCGCCAGCCACTCCAGTTTTGTCGAGACCACCACCAAGAGTGGCGGTAAGTCAACCGTTCGTGCTTAGCGTAGTCACAGAGCGTTGCGTGGTGACTAAAAATAACTGGCAAATGGCCCAGCTCTCGTAGTTCTTGGGCTAAGAACACCGGAAATCGCTCGCCGCCACCAAAATCATAGGGTGCGGCATTTCGTACGATAACAACTCGCAACGGATTCATTTTACAAGTATATATCTTTTTGGTGTAATTTGGTATAATCAGGGGGTGAAACATCTCTTTGGTAATGAAAAAAATCGGGCAATTTTGCGCGCAATGGTTAGTACGGACTTTAAGGTTCGTTATCAAAACTCTGCCCTCGGGTATGTATGGTCGCTTCTGAAGCCACTCTTCATATTTGGTATCTTGTATGTATTGTTTACCTA